>JAWOHF010000168.1:0-24534 GCA_046496285.1 Candidatus Aminicenantota bacterium | reverse complement strand
CCACTATTTACCGATGAGTATAAGAAACCTTTTTTAGAGAGTTTTTAATGGGATATTGACATGTAGTCTATTGTTTTATGGATTTTTAAAATTGGATGTATCTATGCAGGAAACTATAAAATTCAGGGAAAGTTTGGAAAAATCCATTGATTTGAAAAATGGATTGACATTGGGCTGTCGACGACCGGGGTGACGGCCGTGACCGTGATCTCTTCCTCGAGCGCGGCAACGTTCATCGCCAGCGTCAGGTTGGCGTTGGTGCCGACGTTGATGACGATATTCTCCTCGATCTTAGTCTGGAAACCGGCAAGCTCTAGTCTGACGGCGTAGTCGTTCGAAACCGTCAATGACAGGTACCAGAAATTCCCTTCCGCCGTGGTCACGACCGTCTGGGCGGCCGTGTACCTTCCCGTCAGGGTGACCGAAACACCGGGCAAGGCGTTGCCGTCGCTGTCGACGACCTTGCCGTAGATGTTCCCGGTCCTGACCTGAGCGAAGGCGGAGACGGAAAGGAGCAGAATGCACAGAGCGATGAGAGATTTCCTCACGCTTTTTCCTCCTTTTGGGGTGTTCGCGAATTTGACGTTCTTTCCCGGAGTGAGAATCTCACTCCACCCATAACCAAAATAAAAGCGCGTTCCTCTGGGGATCACCTCCTTGGAATAAAGATTCATATTCATCAGGCCTTATCCTATGCAATTCCCGTGCCAGCAGGCATTTGCTGATGTAACCATATTAAAATATATAAGTTATAAAAACATCTTCCCTCTTCTGGCCGCCTGAATATCCGGTATTTTGGATTTTTAACCAATATTTTGGATACTGAGCATCATTGGAGGGAACACCAGAAGTTGACCCGGCCGCCGGATTCTATTATAATCCGCGCGAAATCAAAGGAGGTTCCATCATGGGGAAGTACATCGCCGTTCTGGGAGGCCTGGCCGCCATGGCGGGAGGTCTTGCGCTGGTCATCTTTGTGCAAAAGTTCTGGTTAGCCTTCTCGCATCTCGTCCTGGGCTTCGTCCCTCCCATCCTCTTCTTCGGCGGTCTCATCGGCCTCATCGCCGGCATCAGCAGCGTCAAGGACGCCAAGAGGACCAGGAAGCTGGAGCAGGAAACCGAAGCCAAGAAAGATCAGCCGGCCTGATCGGGCCGCCCGTCGTCCGCGCCTTCGGGGCTCTCCCCGCGCTTGCCGGCCCGTGAGGGGCTGTGCTAGGATGGGGAAAGCATCGTGGTCAATTTTCACGTTTTCGCCCTGTCGTTCCTGCTCACCCTTCCGTCCCCTGCGGCCCGGCCCGTCGAGAGCGCCTTTCTTCAGAACTCACCGGACATCCTGAAGGGGCTCCTTTGGTCCGGGGGGACGATCTCCATCTTTCTCCCCGCTCCCCTTTCGTTTGCCGACCAGGCCTCGTCCGACCAGGCCTTCCTTATCTTTAAGCGCATCTTCGCCGACTTCAAAACGACGGAATTCACCACCGACCCCCGCCTGTCCCGCTTTCCCGGGAGCCCGGGCGGGGTCCTCAGGGCCCGGTGGTCCTTCCGGAACCGGAGGACGGGCAATCACTATCCCTTCCGGATCTTTTTCCTCCTGGCCCCCGAGGAGACCGAGGCCTTGCCCGCGGCCCAAGGACCGGTCGTCCGGCTCAGGATCGTCGAGATCCGGGCGGAGAAGCTCTGATGGCCGGCAACAGGTTCCTCGACCGGAAAAACCTGCTCAAGGCGAGCGGAGCGGCCGCCGCCCTGTCGGTCGTCCTCGGCCTTCTGACCCTGGCCCTGCCGGGACTTCTCTCCCGGGATTTCGACCAGAGGAGCCTGGCCTCCCTCAAGAGACAATCCGTCCGGGTCAAAAAAGACTTTGACGCGCTCCTCGTCTCGCTCCAAGCCCGCAAGGCCCGTTTTTCCGCTCTCCCCCGGCCTTCAGCTTCCGAGGGCTGGTTCCCCCTCTTCCGGGATTCCGGGCTCGACCCCGAGACCGAGGGCCTGGCCCTCAGCAACGGGGACGGCTTTCTGGAGGTCTGGTTCGGGAACGTCCTGAGCCTTTCCGACCACATCGACAAGAAGGACCTCGAGAAGATGATGCGAGCCCCCGGCGCGGTCCTCGTCCGCAGCCGGGCTTCCGTCTATCTCGCCTCCGTGCAGAGCCTCGGCGAGGGGCAGCCCTGGCTGGCCCATTTCCGGCGGCTGGCTTTCACTCCGAGGTTCCAGTCCGCTTCCATCCGCGAATCCCACACCCTTCGCCCCGCGTTCCGGACGGCCTTCGATATCGATTACTGGGACTTCCGGGAGGACGTCGCGGGCTTCGAGAGCTTTTTTGCCCGACACGACGACGAGTTCAAAGGCCAGCCGCGGCAGGAGAACGAGATCCAGACGCTCTTCTTCCCGCTCCGGGACGGGACGGGACGCATCATGGCCACGGTCACCGTATCGTCGCCGTCGCTGACGTCGAAGCTGACCGGCGTGCGCGAGGACCTGTGGCTTAGCGTCCTCCTCCTTCTCTCCCTGGCGGGCCTGCTGACCCTGGCTTTCCTGTGGTCCTCTCCGCATTGGCTGCGGGAGGGGAAGGCGCTGCCCGGAGCCCTGATCGTCCTGCTGACGGCGGGCCTGAGATTGGCCAGCCTGCCCCTCGGGCGGCTGGGGAAGCTCCAATCCCTGCCCATGTTCTCGCCGGCCTCGGCCGGGTTCTTGTCTCTCGGGGGTTTGACGAGCTCTCCGGCGGACATCCTCCTGACGGCCCTGGCCGTCCTGTCCCTGGCCGCGTGCCTGGCCGTTTATGGAAAGCGGCTCTTCCGCGTCGAGCGCCTCGGTCCGGCCGGGCCCGCTTCTCCAGCGCTGCACGTCCTGGCCGCGGCCGTCGGGGCCGGAGGACTGATCGTCGTGCTGTGGGTCGTCCGCCAGGTCGTTTTCCATTCCAATATCTCTCTCCTGCGCTGGACCTTCGACCCCCCGTTCCTGGCCCTCCATCTGAGCCTGTTCGTTTTATTGACCGCGCTCCTGGTTCCCGCCGCCCTGGCTTTCCGGCTGGCCGCGCTCCATTCCCGGCGCCGCCCCTTGTCCGGGCTGTTCGTCGTCCTGGGGACCGCGGTCTTGGCCGTCCTGGCCGGCCCGGGGCTTTCCCCCCTTCAAATCCTCCTCCAGACGGCTCTCCTGGCCTGGCTTTTCGCCGTGGTCTCGTCGCCCACTCTCCCGAAGCGCCGCGAGGCCTGGTTCACCGGCCTCGTCCTGGTCGCTCTGTGGATGTCCCAATCCGTCGACGACCTGACCATCCGGCGGACCCATCGCCTGCTCGAAACGACGTTGAGGCACACCATCATCTACCAGGAGACCTGGGGGAACTTCCTGATCGAGCAGTCCTTGCCCGACCTCGACCGCAGCCGCCGGTTCATCGTCTCGTTCCTCAAGGACCCCGAGGACCGCGACTTCGCCCATTCTCTTTGGGAGCGCAGTCCGGTCGCGAAGTTCAACTGGTACTCGAGCCTCGAGATCCGCGACCCCGACGGCCAGACCCTCAGCCGTTTCTCGCTCAACGTCCCGAAGGCCGTCGGCGGGCCTCCCGACCTGGAGCCCGCCGTCGACTGGACCATTGTGCCCCAGACGCTGACCTTCATCGGCAAGAAGAAGGAGTTCCTCGTCGGCTACAAGGATTATCACGACGGGGGCCGGCACCTCGGCCGGCTGGTCCTGTATGTCGCCCTCGACCCGGAGATGCTTCCCTTCCTCTATTCCGCGAACCCCTATTTCGAGGTCCTCAGGACCGATCCCCTGCCTTCGCTGAGCCAGTTCGATTTCGGCTGCGCGATCTACGACCTCGACGGCAACTCGCTGTTCAATCCGAGGCGCCTGACGTCGGGCCTGTCGCCGGGCGACCTCGAGCGCCTCCACGAGACCGGGGAGGCGTTCTGGTCCGTCTTCCGGGAGCGGGGGACCGTCCATGACGTCTACCTTTTCCGGTCCAAGGACCGCTTCTACAGCCTGTTCGCCCCGCGCCGGACCCTCAAGACCCGGGCCGTGGATTTCCTGCGGTTCTTCTTTTCCTACCTGACCGCGGCCCTCCTGGTCCTGCTCCCGGTCACCCTGGCGTCCGGCCGGCACTCCCTGGGGAAACCGCTCCGGTCCTTCTCGAACCGCGTCTACGCGGCCTTTCTGGCCGTGGCTCTCATTCCGCTCCTCCTGTACACCGTTTTCACGCAGAACCTGTTCGACGGCCTCTTCACCCAGCGGTTCCTCAAGGATTCCGCAGCCCACGCCGCGACGGCCAAGGGCTTGATGGAGGCCTTCCTCATCATCCAGGGGGTCGAGGCCTCGCCTTATCTCGCGCCCTCCGAGGACCTGGCCCTCTGGATCAGCTCGACCCTGTCGAGCGACGTCATCCTCTACGGGGACGCCGTGCTGCTGGCCTCGAGCCGGCGCGAGTTCTTCGACAGCGGCCTGCTGCCCGACATCCTCGACGGGGAGGCCTATCACGCCCTGGTCTACGGACGCCAGCCCTTTTTCACGAAGCGGACCATGCTCGGCGGCTACTCGTTCCAGACGCTGACCGTTCCCTACGCGTTCCAAAACACCCAGCTCTTCATCTCCCTGCCCTTCCCCCTCGAGAAGGAGGAGATGGCCGAGGCGACCCGGGAGATCATCGAGTTCCTGGTCCTTCTTTCGGCCTTCTTCTTCGCCATGATCGCCGTCTTCGCCCGCGGCATCCGGTCGATGATCATCGTGCCCGTGCGCAAGCTCCTGGCCGGGACCAAGGAGGTCGGGCTGGGCAACCTCGAGGTGACCATCGAGCACCGCTCGCGGGACGAGATGATGACCCTCATCGACGGGTTCAACCAGATGATCCGGAACCTCAAGGCCCACGAACAGGAGCTGGCCGAGATGAGCAAGAAGGTGGCCTGGACCGAGATGGCCCGCAAGGTCGCCCACGAGATCAAGAACCCCCTGACCCCCATCCAGCTGTCGGCCGAGCACGTCCTCAAGGTCTACGAGGACAAGCGGGGCGACCTGGACAAGGCCCTCCGGGAGTCCATGTCCTACATCATCAGCGAGGTCGACAACCTGCGGCGCATCGCCCAGGAGTTCATGGAGATCTCGCGGGACACGACCATCCGGAAGGACCCTCTCGACCTGAGGGCCGTGCTCGAGGAGACCCTCGAGCCTTACCGCAGGCTCCTCGCCGAGCGCATCCGCTTCAAGATCGTCTATGAAGGACGGCGCTTCCGCGGCGTCGGGGACGCGGCCAAGCTCAAGACGGCCTTGCGCAACATCGTCGCCAACGCCGTCGAGGCCATCAGCCGCCAGGGGGAGATCTCGGTGACGGCCGTCGAGGGGGACCGGACCGCGACGATCTCCGTACGGGACACGGGGGCCGGCATGAGCCGGGAGACGGCCGAAAGGATCTTCGACCTCTACTTCTCGACCAAGGGCGGCGGCACCGGACTGGGTCTGCCCATCGCCCGGAAGATCATCGAGGAGCACGGCGGGACGGTCCGCGTCGCCAGCGCACCCGGGCAGGGCACGACGGTGACCCTCGAGCTTCCCTTGGGCGGGACATGAGAAGCGGCGGTTGGAATTTTCGGGGATTTCCCGGATAATAGCCCCGTGAAGAAAGGATGGCGGCCATGGCCAGGACCCTCGTGACCTATTTCACCCTGACGGGGAACACCAAGCTCGTCGCCGAAGCCATCTACGAAGCGCTCCCGGGAGAGAAGGAGATCCGGCCCATGACCGAGGCCGGCGACCTCTCCCCTTTCGGGCTTATCTTCGCCGGTTTCCCCGTGCAATCGCACAGCGTCCCTTACCGGGCGGAGATATTCCTGAAAAGCATCCCGGCCGGAAAGAAGGTCGCCCTGTTCTCCACCCACGGGTCCGTCGCGGGCAGCCGCCTGTCGAAGGAGGCCCTGGAGCACGCCTCGGTCCTGCTCTCCGCGGCCGGGCTTCTCGGGACCTACTCCTGCCGCGGCAAGGTCTCGATGCAGGCCCTCGAGGTCCTGATGAGATCGCCCGAACACGAGGCCTGGGCCGACATGGCGGCCTCGGCGGCCACTCACCCCGACGCCCACGACCTCGAGGAAGCCCGGGATTTCGCCGGGCGGATCGTGACCCTCGGCGCCCGGGGCTCCTGACGGGAAGCCGCGGGTCCGGGGCTCAGCGCTCGGCCGCCCGGATCCTCTCGAACCCCGAAACGCCCACGAACTCCAGTCTCTCCTCCTTCTCCAGCTCGTCGAAAAGAAGGTTCAGGCCCAGCGTGTCGCTCGAGACGTGACCGGCGATGACCACGTTGAGATGGGCCTTCTTGGCGTTCTCCAGGGCTTCTTCGCTGAGGTGCATGCCGACGATCGTGCTGACGCCCGAGGCGGCGTGGCTCGCGTAGATATTTTTCGAGCCTTCGGTCCCGCCCGTCATGTCCACGAAGATCCGGCCGCAGCGGGCGTTTTCGGAGCCCGACACGATCTTCGGGGCGGCCTGGCGGCGGGCGGCCCTCCTGTATTCGGGGATCCTGCGGAGGAGCTCGACGAGACCCTTGAGCCGGGCCGGCTTGTCCCGTTCGAACAGCGCCGTGAGGTGGGAGGAAACACAGTGGTCGGCCGGAGTGTGGACACACATCATCGGCAGTCCCAGGAGGCGGGCGGCATCCACGGCCCGGTTGTGGTTGACCGGCAGGAGCCGCCGCTCGATCTCGCCGATCCTCTTGTCCATCAGCTGCTCGGCCACGGAGACGTTGACCCCGTGGGCGGCCAGGAGATCGGACTGCAGCTTCATGACCTCGTGGAGCTGGGCCAGGGCCAAGCCCTCGGGGTGATGGGCGAGGACGAGGTCGATGCCCTCCCCCCGGTCCCGGTTGAGCGTGTGGGCCAGGAGGATCTCCCCGACCTCCATGTCGATGCCGACGGCGACCTTCCTGATCTCGGTCGCGGGGTCGCCGAAGAGGATGCGCGTGTCGGCGTAGGGGTTGAACAGACGGTCCCGGTCGTAAACTTCGGCCTCGTCCTTTTCAAGCTTCGCGGACTTGTCCGCCTCCTCCCCGAGGAGACGGCGGAGCTCGTCGCCCCCCCGCGGGTCGCGCTCCATGCCGGCGGCGACGGCCCGGCGGTAAAAGGTCTCGAGTTTCATGTTCGGCTCCTTTCGGCCGGCGGTCGGGGACCGCGGACCGCCCGGGTCGCTTCGAGCCCGGCCAGCTCCCCGTCGCTGTATCCGAGCTCACGAAGAAGGGCGAAGGTGTGCTCGCCGTGCTCCGGGCAGGGCGCCGGCCCCTGCCCTTTCGCGGCCCTGAGCGGGTGGTTGACGTGCAGATGGGGATGCCCGTCTCCCGTCGTGTGTTGAATGATGGCCCGGTGGCGGACCTGCGGGTCGGACAGGGCCTCATCCAGGGTCGGCACGACCTCGCAGCAAAAGTCCGTCCCCTCGAGGAACGTCTTCCACTCCTCCCGGGTGCGGGCGGCGAACAGGGCCGCGAACTCGGCATGGTCCTCGGGTTTCTCGGAGAACTGGCGGTCGCGGAGGTCGGGCCGGTCCATCGTCCGGCAGAACGCGTCCCAGAACTTGGGCTCGAGCGCCGTCAGGGCGATGTCGTGCCCGTCGCGGGTCCGGTAGACATTGTAACACGGGTGCTTGCCGGTCAACGGCCTCTGTCCCCGGCCGCCCCTCTCTCCGGCGTCGTGCTCGGCGACGGCCATGACCAGCCAAGCCATGGCGCTGTCCATCATGCCGATGTCCAGGAAGCGCCCCCGCCCGGTCCGCTCGCTCTCGCGCAGCGCGGCCAGGATGCCGACGGCCGCATACATGGCCGAGCTCAGGTCGGCGATCTGGACGGACGGGATGGTCGGCAGCTGGCCCGGCCGGCCGTTGAGATCCAGGATCCCGGCCCGGGCGAGATAGAGGAGGTCGTGCCCGGCACGGTCCTTGTCCGGGCCGTCGCGGCCGAACCCGGAGATCGAGCAGTAGACGATGCCCGGCCGGACCGCCTTGACGGCCTCGTAGCCGACTCCCAATCGGTCCACGGTCCCGGGCCGGAAGCCCTCCACGACGACCGAGGCCGTGGCCGCAAGCTTCAGGAACGCCTCCCGGCCCTCAGGGGCCTTCAGGTCGACGGCCAGGCTCTTCTTGCCCGCGTTGAGGGCCAGGAAGTAGGCGCTCCGCCCGCCGACGAACGGGGCCATCACGCGGATGGTGTCGCCGACGCCGAGGTCCTCGATCTTGATGACCTCGGCGCCCATGTCGGCCAGCAGGAGCGTGCAGTAGGGCCCGGGCAGGAGCCGGGACAGGTCGAGAACCCGGACGCCGCGCAGGGGTTGGTCGCTCATCTCGTTCACCTCGGGGATCGCTGGACCGATATTTACCAGAAAGCCGGGACCCGGTCAAACCCCGGACCCGCGCGGGGCGGAATTTGACAATCCCCGGCCGGCCTATAATAATGGTAGGACTCTTGGACGGGCCCGGCCGAAGCGGCCCGCACCGGTGAATCCCAAGTCACAGGAGATCGTTCGGACATGCGAGTGAAGATCGCGGGCGTGGGCAAATGCCTGCCGGGCATCGACGTCCCCGGGAAACTGGTGACCAACGACGACATCATCAAGATCCTTCTGGCCCACGGGGCCCTCAAGCCCGGGACCGACCAACCCTGGCAGCCGGGGGAGCTGACGTCCCAGAAGATCATCGACCTGGTCGGCATCCGGGAGCGCCGCTGGGTGACGGACGAGCCGAACACCTCGGACCTGGCCCTGGTCGCGGCCGATAAGGCCCTGGCCCAAGCCGGCATCGGCTGGGAGGATATCGGCATCCTGGCCATCGGCAGCTCGACGCCCGAGGCCCTCTGGCCCTCCACATCCTGCTTCGTCCTCAACAAGGTCATCAAGAAAATGATCGCCGACGGAGAATGGCCGGAATCCGAGGGCAAGACCAAGCTGCGGATACCCGCCTTCGACCTGCTGGCCGCCTGCACGAGCAGTCTTTACGCCGTCGACATGGTCCGCAAGCACCTCCTCTTCGGCGAGACCAAGGCCGAGTACGGTCTGGCCATAGGGGCCGAGGTCTTGAGCCGGGTCCTGGACTTCTCCGACACCAATGCCGACCTCTGGGGGGACGGCGCGGGCGCCGTCGTCATGAAAAGGGACGAAGGCCCCTCGGGCATCATCTGCTCCCAACTGGGCAACGACCCGTGGTTCGCCGAAACGACGCACAGCGTGGGCAAGGACATGCGCGTGCACGAGACGCCGAGCCACCCGAACATCTGGATCAAGGGTCACGAGGTCCAGAAATTCGTGCTGAAGATCATCCCGGAGCTGGCCGCAAGGACCCTGGCTCAAGCCAACGAGGACCCGGCGCGGAAACGCCCCCTGACGATCGGCGACGTGGACCTCATCGTCTGCCATCAGGCCAACGCCCGGATCTTCGAGTTCCCGGCCAGAAAGCTGGGCATCCCGGTCGAAAAGTTCTACGTCAACGTCGACCGGCGGGGGAACTGCTCATCGGCCTCCGTCCTCATGGCCCTGTGCGAAGCGGTCGAAGAGGGCCGGATCAGGAAGGGCGACCTGGTCATGCTCATGAGTTTCGGGGGCGGCCTGACCTGGGCCTCCATGCTGGTCGAATGGTGATCGGATTGTTCCGCTTCCTTGTTCTCGTCATCCTGGCTTATGTCGCCTTCCTCTTCGTCCGGATCTGGCGGGCCATGAAGCGCGGCCGCGGCCGGGCGGTCCCTCCGCGTTCGATCCGCGGGGTGATGGTCAAGGACGAGATGTGCGGCACCTACATCCCCAAGGAAGAAGCCCTGCGGGAGGTCCGGGACGGCCGGGAACATTTCTTCTGTTCCGAGGGATGCCGGAAAAAATTCCTGAACTCCTGACCGGCTCAAGAAACGATCCGGAAATCCTCGAACTCCCCGGTGGCCTCCTCCCGGCGGGCATCGAAGCCGTCGACCCGGGCCAGGCGCGGCCCCTCCGCGAGGCGTTCGAGGAACGGATCGACGCTCCCGGGGTTGCCCTCGGCCAGGACCTCGACCCGGCCGTCCGGGAGGTTCCTGACCCAGCCCGTCACCCCCAGGGAGGCCGCCCATTTTTGGGTGAAATAGCGGAAAGCGACGCCGTGGACCCGTCCCGAGATGAACACGCGGACCCTCATGCCGTTATCATACAGAATCCCGGGGCGTGAACGGAAGCCCGCGGCTGTGATAGAATCCTCTCGGCACCGGTCATGACCAGGAACCTGCTCTCGATCGCCGGCTTCGACCCTTCGGGGGGGGCCGGGGTCCTGCTCGACATCTCCGTCTTCGAGGGGCTCGGGTTCCGGGGATTCGGGGTCCTGCCCTCGGTCACGGCCCAGAACCCGGGCGGCGTCGCGTCCGTGCATCACCTGCCGGCGCGGGTCCTCGCCGGTCAGCACCGTTCGCTCGCCGAGGCCTTCGACATCGCCGGCATCAAAGTCGGCATGCTCGGCACGTCGGCCAACCTGGCCGCGGCGGCCCGCATCCTGGCCGGGAACCCGCATGTCCCCCGCGTCGTCGACCCGGTCCTCCGGTCGAGCTCGGGAGCCATCCTTCTCGAGAAGAAAGCCTGGCCCCGCCTGCTCCCTCTTTTCCGGAAAAGGGCCTCTCTCATCACCCCGAACCTGGACGAGGCATCGGCCCTGGCGGGCTGCCGCGTCCGGACGGTCGAGGATATGAAAGAGGCGGCCCGTAAGATCCACCGAACGAGCCTCGTCCCCTGCCTCGTCAAAGGCGGGCATCTCCCCGGCGGTCCGGTCGACGTTCTCTTCGACGGGAAGGATTTCCGGACGTTCGAACGTCCCCGCGTCCGACGGGACGTTCACGGGACGGGCTGTTTTCTGTCATCGGCCATCCTGGCTTTCCTCGCCCGGGGGCGTCCGCTCGAAGAAGCCTGCGGCCGGGGGATCGAATGGACGTCGCGGGCCATCCGGACGGCCGTCCCGTCGGGATGCGGACGGATGATCATGGCTTCCAGCCCAGGCCGGCCACGGCCGCCGGCGCGGGACCGGGCGCGGCGCTGACGATCCGGTCGGCCCGGTCGAGCACGGCCCGGGGCAGGGCGATCCCCTGTCTTTCCGCGGCCGCGGGATTGACGTGGAGCCGGACCTCGTCCATGGTCTGGATGGGGATCCCGGCGGGGCTTTCGCCGTTCATGACCCGGATCGCGATCCGCCCCGTCTTCAGGCCCATCTCGTAGAAATCATAACCCAGCGCGGCGCAGGCGCCGAACTCGGCCGAGCGGAGAAAGCTCCCGAAGAGCGGCAGCCGGTTCTCGTCCGCGGCCCGGCC
Organism: Candidatus Aminicenantota bacterium; assembly: GCA_046496285.1. Classification (GTDB taxonomy): domain Bacteria; phylum Acidobacteriota; class Aminicenantia; order Aminicenantales; family Saccharicenantaceae; genus RBG-16-66-30. The sequence continues at coordinate 13,277 of JAWOHF010000168.1, read as the reverse complement.
GATCGCGTCGAACGCGCTGTTGAGGGTGTTGTCGGACATCGGGAACAGGACGTCCACCTTTTCGTTGAGCAAGGCCTGGAGCGAGCGGGGGATCTCGTGGCCGCTGGCCACCGGCACGGCGACGATCTCGAACCCCAGCTCGGGGGCTGTCTCCCGGGCCAGGTCGAGGTAGTACTCGGAGTTGACCTCGGAGGACGTCCAGAGGGAGCCGACCCTCCGGGCGCCGGGAAGGGCCTCCCGGATGAGGGCCATGGTCCGGCCGACGGGCCCGGTGGAAGCGACGCCCGTGACGTGGGCGAGGTGGTCGTCCGCGGACCGGCCCGCCCCGACGAGGAAGGGCACGGCGACGGCGCTGAAGACGATCGGCGTCCGCCGGGCGGTCAGGATGGCCGCCTGCAGGCTCTGGGTCGAGAGGGGCATGATCATGTCGACGTTCTCGGCGACCAGGTCCCGGGCGATCCGCTGGACCTCGGCGATGTCGTTGTTGGCGATCCGGATGCGGACGACGATCTCGAGGCCGTCGCGAAGGCCCGCTTCGGCAAAGGCCTGGAGGATCCCCCGCCGGACCTCGTTGGCCGTCGGGGAATCGACCGACTGGAAGATGCCGATGACGTAGGGTTCGGCGGCCGGCGGCGGATCCTCGCCCGCTTTTCCCCTCTCAGGAGCGCGGCATCCGGGGATCAACAGGAGGAGGAACAGGAAACCTGCGGAAAGGGCGCGGAGGCTCATCGGATACCGGCCCCATCTTATTCCAAAACGTCGTTGTCCCGCAAGCCCGCGGGCGGCCGGAAGACGCCCCGGCCGTCAGGCGCCGGCGACGATCTCCCGGAAACGCTCCACGGAGACATTCTCACCGCTGACGACGAGCACCACGGTCCGGTTACGCCAGAGGCGGGGCGAACGGAGCAGGGCCGCCAAGGGCAGGGCCCCGGCGCCCTCGACCCTCTTGCCGTGATGCTCGAAGATCAGGGCCATGGCCCGGGCGATCAGGGCTTCCGGGACGGCCACGAACAGATCGACGAGGTCCCGGCAGAGGGCAAAGGTCACGGAGCCGGGTTCGATCCCCCCGGCCACGGCATCGGCCGCGGTCGGGCCCTCCTCGATCCCCACCAGATGCCCGGCGCGGACCGAGGCGGCCATGAAGTCTGAGGTCGCCGGCTCCACGCCGACGACGCGCCCCTCCGGCCGGACGGCCTTGAGGTATCCGGCGATGCCGGCGACAAGCCCTCCGCCGCCCACCGGGACGAGGACGTCGTCGAACGCGGCGGCGTCCTCGGCGATCTCGAGCCCGACCGTACCGGCGCCGCGGACGATGTCGAGGTCGTTGTAGGGCGAGACGAAAACGCGCCCCGTCCGGGCCGCGGCCTCCCGGGCGAAGGCCTCCGTCCTCTCGCAGCTCGATCCCCGGATCTCCAGATCGACGCCCGCGGCCTCGAGCTTCTTTCTCTTGGCCTCCGAGACCGTGGCCGGAAGATAGAGCTTCAGGGCCACCCCCTCGAGCCTCGCGGCGTGACCGATGGCCAGACCGTGATTGCCGGTCGAAGCGGAGACGACGCCGAGGGCCCGCTCTTCCGCCGAAAGCGAGCGGATCTTGTGGAGCGCCCCCCTCAGCTTGAACGACCCCGTGATCTGGCCGCACTCCCATTTGACCAGGACCCGAGCCCCCGTCGCCCGGCTCAGGGGCTCAGAGAGCTCGACCGGCGTCCTCCGGACGTCGGCCGCGATCAGGCCGTGGGCCTTGCGGACGCCGGCGGCAAGACCGGCGGCCTCTAGGATCATGTCCGTCCTCCCGCCCTTAAGTTACCACAGGCGGGGCTGCTTTTTCCAAACGCCCCGGTGTCATTGAGAAATGCGGTCCGTGCGAGTAGAATGGATACCATCATGCCCACCTATCACGTCGGCACGGCCGGCTGGAGCTACGACGATTGGGAGGGCGTCGTCTATCCCGCGGCCAAGGGCCGCGGCTTCCACCCGCTGTCCTATCTCTCCGCGTACATCGACATCGTCGAGATCAACAGCACCTTCTATCGCCCGGCGGCGCCGGCCATGGCCCTCGCCTGGCTGAGGAAGGTCGATGGCCGGCCGGACTTCCTGTTCGCCGTCAAGCTCCATCAGGCCTTCACCCACGGCGGCCGGGACTTCACGCCCAAGGACGTGGACGAGTTCAAGAAAGCCCTCGACCTCCTGCTCCTTCGCGGCCGGCTGGCCGCCCTGCTCGTCCAGTTCCCCTGGTCCTTCCGCAACACGCCGGAGAACGACGCCTACCTGGCCCGCCTGCTCGGGGCCTTCTCCGGATATCCCCTGGCCCTCGAAGTCCGCCACGCGAGCTGGCATTCGCCCGGCCTCTTCGGCCTGCTTCGCGAACGCCGGGTCGCTTTCTGCAACATCGACCAGCCCCTCTTCAACGATTCCGTCGGGCCGTCGGCCGTGAGCACGAACCCCGATTTCGCCTACGTCCGGCTCCACGGGCGCAACGAACGCAACTGGTTCCGCAAGGACGCCGGGCGTGACGACCGCTACGATTACCTCTACAGCCGGGACGAGCTCGGGGACTGGGTCCGGAGGATCAAGGACCTGGGGACGAAAAGCGGCCGGGTCTACGTCATCACCAATAATCACTACCGGGGCCAGGCCCTGGCCAACGCTCTCCAGATCCGCAACCTGATCACCGGAGAGAAGGTCGACGTCCCCGAGACCCTCCTCGACAAGTACCCGGTCCTCCGGGAGATCGTCCGGAAGATCCGGAGCGGGCAGATGGGGCTCTTCGAGAAGGGCCGGGACGGGACCGGGACGGACACGGGCGGAGAGAGATCATGAATTGGTGGGAAACGGATTTCGTCAAAGTCGAGCGGAACGCCCTGCGCATCGCCGGCCGGGACGCCGTCGAGCTGGCCGAGCGCCACGGCACGCCGCTCTACGTCTACGGAAAGGAACGCATCCTGGAGCGCTATGCCCGCCTCGAGGCCGCCTTCACCTGCAGCTCCCCTCTTCCGGCCCGGATCTGCTACGCGATGAAGGCCAATCCCCACCGGGGGATCCTCCGCCTCCTCCGGCGCCGGGGCGCCTGGATCGACGCCGTCTCCCCCGGCGAGGTCGAGACCGCGCTCAAGACCGGCTTCCCCGCCGAGCGCATCCTGTTCACGGGGACGAGCGTCAGCCGCGGCGACCTTGAACGCGTGTTCGCCGTCGACGGACTGACGGTGAGCATCGACGCCGCAGAACAGCTCGAGATCATGGGCGCCGTCAAACGGGCCTCCTTTCCGTCGAGGTCCATCCGTGTCATCGTCCGCTGGAACCCCGGCATCGGACGGGGGTTCAACTCCCGGGTGGTCACGGCCGGCAGGCGCGCCCCGGACGGCACGCCCGTCAAATTCGGCGTGGAGGACGGAAAGGTCTTGGACGTCTTCGCCCGGGCCCGGCGTCTGGGTTTCCGGCCCGTCGGGCTCCACCAGCATCTCGGCTCGGGCTGGGTCCGGCAGGATTTCGGGATGGTCCGGACGGCCGTCGACCGCATGGTCCGCAAGGCCCGGGAAGTCGAACGGGCCGGGTTCGCCCTGGAGTTCCTGGACTTCGGGGGCGGCTTCGGGCCTCGGTATCTGCGATCGAGGGGGCTTTTTCCCGTGGGGGAGTACATCGCGCACATCGCCCGGGCCATCGACCGGGCCGGTCTGGCCCTCAAGGCCGTGGCCATCGAGCCGGGGAAGTACCTGGTCGGCGACGCCGGGGCCCTGCTCCTGCGCGTGGAATACGTCAAGGAAAGCTACGGCAATCTGTTCGCCTGTGTCGACGGCGGGACGTACAATACGGTCCCCCGGCCGGCCATCTACCTCCAGGCCCGCCACGAGATCGTCAACGCCTCGCGGGTCGACGGGCCCATGAAGGCCCGGATCACCGTGGCCGGGAACCTCTGCGAGACGGGGGACATCTTCGGCCGGGAGCGTCCGATGCCTCTGCCGAGAAACGGCGACGTCCTGGCCGTCCTGTGCGCCGGCGCCTACTGCCGGAGCATGGCCTCGAACTTCAACCTCCGGGACATCCCCCGCGAGATCCTGCTCTAGTTGGCCTTTTGGGGAAAGAACCCTCTCCATTCGCAGCCTTGTCCTCCCACGGTGGTGACGGATGTCGTCCCGCAGGCCCCCGTAGCGGGGGGGCGGCAGGGAGCGGACTCTGGGAAGCGACCATTGAAAGCGCGGCGGAGCGACTCGGAGCCGCGCTTTCAAGAAATTTCTTCAGAGAGCACGAAAGGAATAGGGGGACAAGGGACGATATCCGTTGCCGAACCGAAGGGAGGACACAGCCCCGCGACCGGAAGCCGGGGCCTATTTCCTCAGAAAGGCCAGGACCTCTTCGATGTCGGGGACCTGGGGGATGTCGTAGATCCGGATGAAGGCCACCCGCCCGTGCTCGTCGACGATGAGGTTGGCCCGCTCGGAGAATCCCTCCTCCTCGCGGAACAGCCCGAGAGCGTGGGCCACCGAGCCGTGGGGCCAGAAATCGCAGAGAAGCCGCGTCCCCTTGATCCCGATCTCCCGGGCCCAGGCATGTTTCGACGGGAACGAGTCGACGCTCACGCCGACCGCGACCGTCCGCAGCTCGTCGAAGACGCTCTTGTGATCTTCGAGAGCCTTCATCTGCTCGGCGCAGACGGCCGTCCAGGCCAGCGGATGGAAGGACAAAAGGACCCTCCGTCCGGAGAAATCGGACAGCTTGAATTCCCGGTTGTGATGGTCCCTCAGGGTGAAATCGGGGGCAATGTCGCCCTCCCGGACAGTCCTCGTGTTTCCCATCGTTCCTCCTCCCCAGGGGCTGTTCCCGGAGCCCCTCCCATATCGGCGCTATTATGGCACGGCCCGCGGGAAATGACAAGGACCCGGGCGGACGCGTCAAAGGTCCGCTCGCACCGAAGGCCGCCCTCCTGTATAATGCTCGGGAACAAGGAGACTCTCATGAACAAGCGATCGATGACGGCCGCCTGCCTGCTCGTTCTGGCGCTCGGAAGCCCAGCGGCCGGGCAGGAACTGTCGCCTGCGGCCGGGGAAGCGCCGCCCGCGGCCGACCGGCTTTTCGTCAGGCTGACCATGTACCCGACGGCCAGCCTGTCCCGCTATGACCACAACACCGACATCGATCTCTACGAGATCCGGGCCTACGCGGACGTCCGCCTCAATTCCCCGGAAGGCCGGATCGTGACGGACGCCCGGATCACGGTCCTGTCGCGGGAGCTCGACTTCAAAGACGGCCGCTACGAAAACCGGATCGTGGTCGACAAGGACGCCCTGCCGCTCGAGGCCGACTTCGAGATCGCGCTCGGGGAGCGTTCCGTTTTCGGGGAAAAGATCCCCCTGTTAACCTGGCTCGTCCTGCAGGCCCCCCGGCCCGAGATCCTCGACCCCGGAAAGGACCTGGCCATCCGCTGGGAGTTCAGCCGGTTCGCCGCCCCGGTCGACGTCCACGCCTACGACTTCCTGAAGGGCGGCGAGTTTTTCGTGCGCGAGCACACCGCCGAAACCGAATCCGTCGTCCCCGCCGCCGGCCTTCCGGCCGGGACGACCCTGCGGATCTTCGTCATTCAATCCTGGCTATCCAAGCGCTTTCTCCGGGGCAAAGGCCTGGCCCCCGGTTCCGAGGTCAACGTCATTCCCTGGAGCCAGGTCTTCGTCAGGACGAAATGATGGGCCCCCGGACCTGGCTCGTGAAACACTCGGTCGCCAGAGGGCTGGCCGTTCTGCTCCTCCTGGCCGCGCCGGCGTTTTCCCGGCCCGGGCCGGGCCTCTCCCAGGCTCTTCCCCAGGACGAGGCCAGGAGCGTGGCCCCCAACGTCTACCTCGACTGCGACCAGAGGACCTGCGATTTCAACTACATCAAGACCGAGATCACCTTCGTCAATTACGTCCTCGACCGCCAGAGCGCGGACGTCCAGGTCATCGTCACCCGGCAGTCGACGGGGAGCGGCGGCCGGGAGTACACCCTCAGCTTCCTGGGCCTCCGGAGACACAAGGGGAAAGACGCCGCGCTTCGGTATTATTCCAAGCCCACGGACACCGACGATCAGGTCCGCAAGGGATTCACCAACGTCCTCAAGCAGGGGCTCATCCCCTATGTGTACGACACGCCCCTGGCCGAGTTCATCTCCATCAGCTACGACCGCCGGGAGGGGGACCGCCCCGCTCCCGTCCGCGACAGATGGGACTACTGGGTCTTCAGCGCGGGGCTGAGGGGCAACGGCAACTTCGAGGACCAGTCCGAGAGGTACACCTACCAGGTCAACCTGTCGGCCAATCGGACGACGGAGGCCTCCAAGTTCAGGAACTACGCCAGCGGGAACTTCACCCACCGCCGCTACGAAGTGCCCGACGAGGAGCCGATCATCAGCAAGAGCAAGCGGAAAAGCCTGTCGACGACCTTCGTCAGGAGCCTCAACGGCCACTGGTCCGTGGGGGCCGTGGGCAGCCTCTATTCCTCGACCTACGACAACGCCAAGCTCTATGCCTCGTTCTCCCCGGCCGTCGAATACAACTACTTCCCCTACTCGGTGTCGACCCGCCGCGAGCTCCGCGTCCAGTACCGCATCGGGGTCGTCGGCCGCGACTACTACGAGACCACCATCTTCGAGAAGGAGAAGGAGACCCTGCTCAGCCAGAACCTCCAGGTCATTTTGGAGATCAAGGAGCCGTGGGGCTCGGTCGGCGTCGAGCTCTCGGGCAGCACCTTCCTCCACGATCTCAGCAAGAACCGGCTGAAGGCCGAGGCCGGCCTGTGGGTCAACCTCCTCAAAGGGTTGTCCTTCAACATCGGGGGGGAGTACCAGAGGATCAGGGACCAGCTGTCGCTCCCCTTGGCCGGAGCGACGGTCGAAGAGATCCTGCTCGAGCTCAAGCGCCTGGCCACCGGCTACAACCTGAGCTTCCAGATCGGCTTCAACTACCGCTTCGGATCCATCTACAGCAACGTCGTCAATCCGCGGTTCGGCAACATGTGAGGGGAGAGGGCGCGGGCATGACCTCCAAGGAACGGATGCTCCGGGCCCTGGCGCGAGAGAAGCCGGACCGCCTGCCGGCGACCGTTCATCAATGGCAGAGATACCATCTCGACACCTTCCTGGGCGGGGCCGGCGAGCTCGAGGCCTTCGGGATGTTCGGCCTGGACGCGGCCGTGACCCATTCCCAGGAGATGGGACAGTACTGGCTCGCGGACGCGGACTTCCTGCGATTCTCGACGCCGGAATGGCGGGACGAGGCCGAGGTCGTGAGCGCGGACCCGACCCACCGCGTCGTCCGCCATGTCATCACGACGCCGGAGGGTGTCTTGACCTACGCGACCAAGGGCGACCGGATGACGACCTGGGTCTCGAACTATCTTATCAAGCACGACGACGACATCCGGCTCATCGAGCGATACATGCCCGTCCCGCCGCTCGACCGGGAGCGCGCCCGGGCGGCCTACGACGACGTCGGCGACCGGGGCATCCTGCGCGGTTTCGTCTGGGGCGACCAGGGCGGCTGCTGGCAGCACGCCGCGTGCCTGTTGGACGTCCAGGCCCTGATCCTCAAGACCTTCGACGACCCGGCCTGGGTCCACGAGCTGCTCCGCATCCTCCTCGAGAAAAAGCTGCGTTTCGTCCAGTCCATGAAGGGCGCCCGTTTCGACATCGTCGAGACGGGCGGCGGGGCGGCCTCGTCGACCCTCATCTCGCCGGCCATCCATGAGGAATTCTGCCTGCCCTATGACCGGACACTCCATGACGCCCTCCACGACGCGGGCTTCAAGGTCGTTTACCACACCTGCGGCGGCACGAAAGGCATCGAGGAGCTCATCGTCGGCAACGGCTGCGACGCCTCCGAAACGCTGGCCCCGCCGTCGATCGGCGGGAACCAGGAGCCCTGGGAATTCAAGGAAAAGATCGCGGGCCGGCTGGCGCTTGTCGGCGGCCTGGACCAGTTCAACGTCCTCACCCGAGGCTCCCGGGAGGCCATCCGGGCCAAGGTCTTCGAGCTGTTCGAACAGGTCGGCGGCGACGGCGGCTACATCCTGTCCTGCTGCGACCACTTCTTCGAAACGCCTCCCGAAAATCTCCGGGCCTACGCCGAGGCCGCCCGAGAGTGCCTCTATTGATCCTCCCGGCCCGGGCCGGCCTCCGGTTTGTCTTGCCGCCCGAATGATAGCACAGGAAATACTTGAAATCCTCTTTCGCCTCTCACTACAATAGGCCCTCGACCGGAACAAGGAGACGTCCATGAAAAGAGCCCTCGGCCTGGCCGTCCTCGCAGGCGGCTTTCTCATCCTCGTCCAGACGGGTCTCGCCGCAGGCCGGACCGGCTATTACCGGTATCCGGCCGTTCACAAGAACACCATCGTCTTCGTCTCGGAGGGGGACCTCTGGTCCGTGGACATCGGCGGCGGGCCGGCCAGGCGCCTGACCACCCACCACGGCCTGGAGACCTCGCCGGCCATCTCCCCGGACGGCTCGACCCTCGCCTTCTCCGCGCAATACGAGGGCCCGACCGAGGTCTATACAATGCCTCTGGCCGGAGGCCTTCCCGCCCGCCGGACCTTCGCCGGCCAGACCTCGACGGTCGTCGGCTGGACCCCCGACGGCCGGATCCTCTACGCGACGCAAAGATATTCGACCCTGCCCAACACCCGCCTTGTCGCGCTCGACCCGGCCTCGAACCTCGAAGCGGTCATCCCGCTCGACCAGGCCGCCGACGGTTCGTACGATCCTTCCGGCCAAACCCTTTATTTCACCCGCCTCCCCTTCCAGGGCAGCTACACCAAGCGCTACAAGGGCGGCACGGTCCAGAACCTCTGGAAGTTCCCCCCCGGCGGCGAAGCCCTGCCCCTGACCCCGGAATTCGCGGGGACCAGCAAGAACCCCATGTTCTGGAACGGCCGGGTCTACTTCGTCAGCGACCGCGACGGGATCATGAACCTGTGGTCGATGGACCCCGACGGCAAGGGCCTCGAGCCGCTCACGTCCCACAAGGAATTCGACGCGAGCTCGCCGTCCCTCCATGACGGACGGATCGTCTACCAGCTCGTCTCCGACCTCCGCGTCTACGACATCGCCGCCCGGACCGACAGGAAGATCGATGTCACGCTGCCCTCCGATTTCGACCAGATGCGGGAGCGCTGGGTCTCGAAGCCCCTCGACTTTCTGACTTCGGTCCACGTATCGCCCTCGGGCGACCGGGTCGTTCTCGTTTCGCGCGGCCAAGTCTTCGTGGCCCCGGCCGGCGACGGCCGGTGGGTGCGCATCACAAGGAAGGAAGGCGTGCGGGCCCGCAGCGCCCGCTTCTTCCCGGACGGCAAGACCCTGATGGTCCTGTCCGACGAGAGCGGCGAGTGGGAATTCGACCGCGCTCCGGCCGATGGGGCGGGCGCCGTCGAACGCCTGACGTCCGGGGCCGAGGTCCTCCGCTACGACGGCCTCCCGTCCCCCGACGGACGCCGCCTGGCCTTGGCCGACAAGGACCAGCAGCTGTGGCTTCACGACATCGAGAAGAAGAGCCTGCGGAAAGCCGCCGCTTCCGCGAACGGCATGTTCCGCGATCTCGCCTGGTCGCCTGACAGCCGATGGCTCGCCTACGTCGAGGCGGCCGGAAACCAGTTCTCCCGGATCATGCTGCTGAATGTCGAAACGGGCAGCGTCACCGGGCTGACCAACGACCGCGTCGACTCCTATTCGCCGGCCTGGAGCCGGGACGGGAAATGGCTCTACTTCTTATCCGACAGGTATTTCCAGAGCGTCGTCGGCAGCCCCTGGGGCCCGCGCCAGCCCGAACCCTATTTCGACAAGACGGCCGGGATCTACGCCCTGGGGCTGTCCGGGAAAGACGTTTTCCCGTTCGCTCCCGCAAACGAACTGCAGGCCGAGCCGAAAGAGCCCAAGGATCCGGCGCCCGGTCCGGCGGCCGTGAAGGACGCCGGCAGGGAGGCCAAAGCGCCCCCGCTCAAGGTCGCCATCGACCTGGCCGGCATCCAGGACAGGGTCTTCGAGGTCCCCCTCCCGCCCGGCGTCCTGTCGGGCCTCGTCGCCAGCGACAAGGCCCTGTTCTTCATCGACCGGGAGAGCCGGGCCACGGGCCGGGCCAAGCTCAAGGCCTTGGAGATCAAGAACAAGGGCGCCGAGGCCCGGACGCTCATCGAGGACATCCGGGACTTCGAGCTGTCCGTGGACGGCAAGAAGCTCTTCATCCGCAAGGGCCAGGATATGTTCGTCATCGACGCCGGCACCGCCCAGCCGACCCCGGCGACGCTCGCCGAGCGGAAGATCGACCTTTCGAAATGGGCGTTTTCCGTCGACCCACGCTCGGAGTGGCGGCAGATGTTCGTCGACGCCTGGCGCATGGAACGGGACTACTTCTACGACCGCAGCCTCCACAACGTCGACTACGACGGGCTCATGGAGCGCTACAGCCCGTTCGTCGAGCGGGTCAGCGACCGGGCCGAGCTCAACGACCTCATCGCCCACCTGGTCGGCGAGCTCTCGGCCCTGCACACCTTCGTCAGGGGCGGCGACCTCAGGCAGGGCGCCGACAGCGTCTCCCCCGGCTCCCTGGGCGCCCGCCTCGTCCGGGACGAGAAAGCCGGCGGCTACAGGATCGAACGCATCTTCCGCTCCGATCCGGAGTATCCGGAAAGGAGCTCGCCCCTATCGAAGCCCCTGCTCGGCATCCGCGAGGGGGACGTCATCACGGCCATCGACGGCGTCCCGGCGCTCAGTGCCGCCGACCCCGCCGTGCTGCTCAGGAACACGGCCGGGACCCAGGTCCTGCTCGAGGTCCGGCCGGCCGCCGGCGGGCCGGCCTTCAAGGCCATCGTCTATCCCATCACCCCGGGGGCCGAATCCGACCTCCGTTACGCCGAGTGGGAATACACCCGCCGCCTCGAAGTCGAGAAAGCCGGTCGCGGCGAGATCGGCTACGTCCACCTGCGGGCCATGGGCGGCGGGAACTACACCGAGTGGGTCAAGAACTTCTACCCGGTCTTCGACCGCAAGGGCCTGATCATCGACGTCCGCCACAACCGGGGCGGCAACATCGATTCCTGGATCCTGGGCAAGCTTCTTCGCCGGGCCTGGTTCTACTGGCAGCCGCGGGTCGGCGAGCCGACCTGGAACATGCAGCACGCCTTCCGGGGCCACATGGTCGTCCTGTGCAACGAATACACGGCCTCCGACGGCGAAGCTTTCAGCGAAGGGTTCCGCCGGCTGGGACTGGGAAAAGTCATCGGGACGCGGACCTGGGGAGGCGAGATCTGGCTGAGCTCGTCCAATGTCCTCGTCGACCGGGGCCTGGCCTCGGCGGCCGAAACGGGGGTCTACGGGCCGGAGGGCGAGTGGCTCATCGAGGGCCACGGCGTCGACCCGGACATCGTCGTCGACAACCTGCCTCACGAGACCTTCAAGGGCCGGGATGCCCAGCTCGAGGCCGCCGTCAAGCACCTCCAGGAGCTCATCGCCAAGGACCCGGTCGAGGTCCCCAAGGCTCCGCCCTATCCCGACAAGCGGAGGTGACGTCCGCCGTGGCCGGAACGCCGAAGAAAGGCTGGAGGATCGGCCGGGAAAGAACCGGGGACATGTACCGAAGGTATGTGTCCCCATGAATGGGAGACGCATATGACGCTCGAAAATTTCCGGAGTGAGGCCCGCCGCCTCGACCGGGCCGATCCCCTGAAGGGATATCGGCGGCGCTTTTTCACCCCGCCCGGAACGGTCTATCTCGACGGCAACTCCCTCGGCCTGCTCTCCCGCGACTCCCGGGCCTCGCTCGGGAAGGTCCTGGGTTCCTGGAAGACGCTGGCCGTCCGCGGCTGGCTCGAGGCCGACCCGCCGTGGTTCCATCTGGCCGAGCGTCTCGGCGCCCGGTGCGCGGCGCTGGTCGGCGCGGACCCGGACGAGGTCGTCCTGTCGGGGACGACGACGGTCAACATCCACGCGCTGGTCAACACGTTCTACCGGCCTTCGGGGGACAGGACGAAGATCGTCGCCGACGAGCTCGACTTCCCGACCGACATCTACGCCCTGAAGAGCGCCCTCAGGCTGCGGGGCCTCGACCCGGCCGAGCATCTCGTTCTCGTCCGCAGCCGCGACGGGCGGACCCTCGACGAGCGGGACATCGTCCGCGAATTCGACGGCAGCACGGCCCTGGTCTTCCTCCCGTCCGTGCTCTACCGCAGCGGCCAGCTCCTCGATATGGAGCTCCTGGCCCGGGAAGCGCAGGCCCGGGGGATCCCCATCGGCTTCGACTGTTCCCATTCCGCAGGCGCCGTCTCTCACGAGCTCGACCGATGGGGCGTCGACTTCGCCGTCTGGTGCAGCTACAAGTACCTCAACGGCGGCCCGGGGGCCACGGCCTTCTTGTACGTCAACCGGCGCCACTTCGGCGCCGAGCCGGCCCTGGCCGGCTGGTTCGGTTCGGTCAAGGACAGGCAGTTCGACATGTCCCTGGAATTCGAGCCCGCGCCGGACGCGGGGCGTTGGCAGATCTCCTCTCCTTCCATCCTCAACGCCGCCCCGCTCATCGGCTCGCTGGCCCTCTTCGAGAAAGCCGGGATGGGCGCTGTCCGGGAAAAATCGCTGAAGATGACCCGCTTTCTGATGGACCTGGTCGACGGCCTGCTGGCGGCCGCGCCCTACGGGTTCACGATCGGCACCCCGCGCGAGGACGCCCGGCGCGGCGGCCACGTGGCCCTCGTCCATCCGGAGGGCCTGCGCGTCGCCGAGGCCCTCCGCGCCCGGAAGGTCATCCCCGATTTCCGGCCGCCGGATATCATCCGTATCGCCCCGGTCGCGCTCTACAACAGGTATGCCGAACTTTGGGAGTTGGGGCGGCATCTGCGGGAGATCATCGACGGCCGGGAATACGAGCGGTTCGAGACGGCCCGGAAAGCCATCTCCTGAATATGGAGGCGATTCCCCGTCGCTATGAAAGCGGCCTGGATTTTGCTATAAAGGGGGGGAGATGAGCCCCTCCTCCAAGAAGAAACCCCCGCGAGCGTCCCCTGAAGCCTCCGCCGCAGGGCCGGTCGTCCACGGCCCGTCCCTGCTCACGGACCAGGACATCTATCTCTTCAAGGAGGGAAATCAGTTCCGCCTCTACGACAAGCTGGGCGCTCACGTCCTCGAAGTCGAAGGACGGCGGGGCACGCTGTTCGCCGTCTGGGCCCCTAACGCCAAGCGCGTCTCGGTCGTCGGGAACTTCAACGGCTGGGACCCCAAGGCCCACCCTTTGGCCGCCCGATGGGACGGCTCGGGCATCTGGGAAGGCTTCGTGCCC
>JAWOHF010000005.1:0-7993 GCA_046496285.1 Candidatus Aminicenantota bacterium | reverse complement strand
ACGACGACCGTGCACAGGCCCTCGCGCCAGGTCAGCTCGTTGGAGTGGTGTTCATAGGGGCCGACGAAGACGACCGGCCGGCGGGCCTCGATGAACCTTTCGAGGTCGGCGGCCTTCAGCCCTCCGGCCTGTTCGCGGACGAGCGAAAAGAGAAGCTCCCTCGTCGCCGGCGGCAGGGCCGTACCGATGATCCTCTGGAAGCGGTCGATGGCCGCCGTGCTGCCGAATCCGACGCTGACGATCCGTCCGGCCGGCCCGGCGTTGACCGCCTCTTTGATGGCCCTCTCGGCCTGCCGCAGGACCCGGGTCATGCTCCGGCCGGTGATGTCGTCCTCGGTGTGGGAGTTGGCGTAATGGCGCTGGAGCCGCAGGAGATATCTCTCGATGAACTGCAGCGACCGGCCCGAGGCCGTGTAGTCGCAATAGACCATCAGGCGCTCCCCGAAAGGGGTCGGGACGGTGGCGTCGATGCCGACGATCTCGTCCCTCAGCGATCTCCCGTCGAAAGCCCGGTTCTTCATGGCGGCCCCTCTGTTCTTCGGACTTGAACGGCCTTGCGGCCTCCCCCCATGCTAGCCGAATCACTTCCCGGACTCAACCTTGATATTTCCCGTGTCTTCGGATATCATTTTCTGTTGCGGAACCGCAATAATCGATATCATCAAGGAGTTTTCGAATGGCTGTCAAAGGCTTCAATCCCTACGAAATGGCCCAGAAGCAGTTCGACTCTGTGGCCGACCTTCTCGAGCTCGATCAGGCGACAAGGGACCTCCTGAGGCAACCCCTCAGGGAGTACCACTTCTCGATCCCCGTCCGCATGGAAGACGGCAGCGTCCGCGTGTTCCGCGGCTTCCGTTGCCAGCACAACGACGCCCGGGGCCCCTGCAAGGGCGGCATCCGCTTCCACCCCCAGGAGACGATCGACACGGTCCGGGCCCTGTCCATGTGGATGACCTGGAAGTGCGCCGTCGTGGACATCCCGCTCGGCGGAGGCAAGGGCGGCGTCGTCTGCGACCCCCACGACCTCAGCCCCCGCGAGCAGGAACGTCTCTGCCGCGGCTGGATCCGGGCCATCGCCCAGGACGTCGGCCACCTCCGCGACGTCCCCGCCCCCGACGTCATGACCAGCCCCCAGCACATGCTCTGGATGCTCGACGAGTTCGAGGCCATCCACGGCGCCAAGTACCCGGGCTTCATCACCGGCAAGCCCGTCGGCATGGGCGGCTCGCTCGGCCGGACCGAGGCCACCGGATTCGGGCTCATCTACACCGTCCGCGAGGCCCTCAAGGAGCTGGGCATCGACATCGGCAAGACCGAGGCGGCCGTCCAGGGCTTCGGCAACGTCGCCCAGTACGCCATCCAGCTCTACACCCAGCTCGGCGGCAAGGTCGTCTGCGTCTCGTGCTGGGACCAGGCCGACCAGACCTCCTACACCTACCGCAAGAAGAGCGGCGTCAGCCTCGAGGAGCTGCTGGCCATCACCGACCGCTTCGGCGGCATCGACAAGGCCAAGGCCCAGTCCCTCGAATACGAGCGGCTCGACGGCGGCGCCTGGATCGAGCAGGACGTCGACATCCTCCTGCCCTGCGCCCTGGAGAACCAGGTCAACGCCGAGACGGTCAAGAAGATCAAGCCCCGGGTCAAGGTCATCGGCGAAGGCGCCAACGGCCCGACCACCCCCGAGGCCGACGCCGTCCTCAAGGAGCGCGGCGTCTTCGTCATCCCCGACTTCCTGGCCAACGCCGGCGGCGTGACCTGCAGCTACTTCGAGCAGGTCCAGTGCAACATGAACTACTTCTGGCCCAAGGAGGAGGTCCTGACCAAGCTCGACGAGAAGATGACCTCGGCCTTCAAGTCCGTGAGCGAGCTGGCCCGGACGCGCAAGCTCTTCATGCGCGACGCGGCCTACGTCATCTCCGTCAGCCGGGTCGCCAACGCCTGCAAGGACCGCGGCTGGACCTGACCCTCCCCGACAGGAGACGATGAGCAACCCGCGGACGCCGACGGCCGTCAGCACGCTGTTCTCCACGCTCCACGAGCGGGCCAAGGAGCTGAGCTGCATCTACCGCGTCGAGGAGATCCTCAGCTCCTACGACACCCCGCTCGAAGCGATCTTCCGCCGGGTCATCGAGGCCGTCCCGCCCGGCTGGCAGTTCCCCGAGTGCTGCCAAGCCCGCATCGTCTACGGGTCGGAGGTCTACGAGTCCCCGGACTACGAGGAGACCCCGCACGTCCTGTGCGCGGACATCCGGGTCCAGGACACCACCGCCGGGCGGATCTGCGTCTGTTACAGCAAGCCGACGCCCGAGAGCGACTGCGGGCCGTTCCTCAACGGGGAGGCCAAGCTCATCCAGACGATCGCCGAGCGGCTCGGCCAGTTCATCCTCCACCAGCGCCTGCGCCTGATGTACTCCGAGATGAGCGAGGAGAGAAGGGACATTCCCGACGACAACAAGGGCTGGCGCATCGCCCTGGCCCTGCTGCGCAACACGGACCCGAACTTGTTCGTCCGCATCTCGCGCAAGATGATGAACTACCTGGGCTGGCGCGGGGTGCCCGAAGCCCGGCAGCTCCTGCGCCGCTACGTTGAAGACAGGCAAGCGGAAGGGGTCTTCGGCGAATCCAACCTGCCCCAGGAGAAGGAATCCCTGGACCGTTTCTTCCAGTTGAGCGAGGAGACCTTCGGGATCGCCTCGGCCAACCTGACCGACGACGAGATCCTCAGCCGCATCCAGAAATGGACGAGCGAGGACCGGTCGAGCTCGTCCGTCAAGGTCCTCGAGAACATCTACGCCTCCCTCAACGACGTCCTCGAATCCATGCGCCGCATCACGAGGATCATGCCCGAGGGCATCGACCTGCCCCGGGCCACGGCCAACAGCGTCCGGGTGGCCCTCATCCGGCGCTTCTTCACCGACCAGCTCGAGTTCATCAACATCGCCAAGAAATATCTCGATCTCGAGGATTTCTTCGACCTCGTCGGCCGGATCGTCTTCCCGCCCGACAGCCACGGCAAGCTCGGCGGCAAGACGGCCGGGCTGTTCCTGGCCAGCCGGGTCCTCCGGCAAGCCGCCCGGCGGGTCAAGGCCATCGGCACCGTGAAAAAGCCGAGGACCTGGTACATCACTTCGGACTCCCTGATCGCGTTCACCCAGTACAACAACCTCGAGGAGGTCACCGAGCAGAAGTACAAGGACATCGAGGAGGTCCGCCAGGAGTACCCGCACCTCGTCCAGGTCTTCAAGAACTGCACCTTCCCCCCCGAGATCGTCAAGGGGCTGTCCGTGGCTTTGGACGATTTCGGGGACGTGCCCCTCATCGTCCGCAGCTCGAGCCTGCTCGAGGACCGGCTGGGGACGGCCTTCGCCGGCAAGTACAAGAGCCTGTTCCTGGCCAACCAGGGCGACAAGAAGGAGCGGCTCGAGGCCCTGCTCGACGCCGTGGCCGAGGTCTACGCCTCCATCTTCAGCCCCGACCCCATTCAGTACCGGGCGGAACGGGGCCTGCTCGACTTCTACGAGGAGATGGGCATCATGATCCAGGCCGTCGTCGGCCGCAGGGTCGGGAATTACTTCTTCCCGGCCTACGCCGGTGTCGCCTTCAGCCGGAACGAATTCCGCTGGTCACCCCGCATCCGGCGCGAGGACGGCCTGCTCCGCCTGGTCCCGGGCCTGGGGACGAGGGCCGTCGACCGGCTCTCGGACGACTACCCCATTCTCGTGGCCCCCGGGAGGCCCCACCTCAGGGTCAACGTCTCGGCCGACGAGGTCATCCGCTACTCCCCGACCAAGATCGACGTCATCGACCTCGAGAAAAACTGCTTCACGACGCTCTCCATCCGGGACCTGCTCAAGGAGGTCGGGACGGACTACCCGGCCCTGAACCGGGTCCTGTCCATCTATCGCGACGGCCTCCTCCAGCGCCCGATGGGCCTGGCCACCGATTTCACGAGGGACGACGTCATCGTGACCTTCGACGGCCTCATCTCGGGGACCCCGTTCATGGGCCAGCTCGAGGCCATCCTCAAGACCCTGGAGACGGCCCTCGGGGTCCCCGTCGACATCGAGTTCGCCCACGACGGGGAGGACTTCTACCTCCTCCAGTGCCGGCCCCAGAGCCAGTCGCTCGAGGAGTCGGCCATGGAGATCCCGACGGGCGTGCCCGATAAGTCCGTCCTGTTCACGGCCGACAAGTACATCTCCAACGGCCGGGTCTCCGACGTCACCCACGTCGTTTACGTCGACCCGGACAGCTACGGCGAGATCGCCGAACTTCCGGACCTCATGGCCGTGGGGCAGGCCGTGGGCCGGCTCAACAAGCTCCTCCCCCGGCGGCAGTTCATTCTGATGGGCCCGGGACGATGGGGCAGCCGCGGGGACATCAAGCTCGGCGTCCGGGTGACCTATTCGGAGATCAGCAACGCCGCGATGCTCATCGAGGTCGCCCGAAAGAAGGGCAACTATGTCCCCGACGTGTCCTTCGGGACCCATTTCTTCCAGGACCTCGTCGAGTCCGGCATCCGCTACCTGCCCCTCTATCCCGACGACCCGGGCGTGAGGTTCAACGAGACGTTCCTGCTCGAGTCGCCGAACAAGCTGGCCGAGCTCCTGCCCGAGTTCGCCGGCCTGGCCGGGACGCTGCGGGTCATCGACGTGCCCGAAGCGACCGGCGGCAAGGTCCTCCAGGTGCTCATGAACTCGGACCGCGAGCAGGCCGTCGCCCTGTTCACCGACCCCGGGTCCGCGGCCAGGGCCCAGGTCGGGACGGGGCCGCCGTGCTCCATGGACGTGGGCGAGCACTCCTGCTGGCGGCTGCGCATGGCCGAGCAGATCGCCCTCCAATGCGACGCCCGGCGCTGGGGCGTCAAAGCCGTCTATGTTTTCGGGAGCACGGTCGTCGGCACGGCCGGGCCGGACAGCGAGATCGGCCTCGTCGTCCACTTCGACGGCCGCTCCCAGCACCGCAAGGAACTCGAGATCTGGTTCCAGGCCTGGAGCCTGGCCCTGGCCGAGATGGTCCACCTCAAGACCGGCTATCGCGCCGAGGGCTTGCTCGACGTCCATTTCGTCTCCGGCGACGGCCTGGCCGGCGAGAAGCAGATCTCGGCCAAGCTCAAGGTCCCGCCCGAAAGCGTCCGCGAGCTCCCTCTCTCCCGCTCCTGATATTCCGGCTGCGGCGGGCCCTCGGGGCATCCTTTCCGTCCGCGCGGTGATTCTTCACGCGTGCCCGGTCCGGATCCGGTTGGAATGGGCCGCGTATCCGTCCCGAGGCCCGCTAAATCACCGCTTTATGCTCCCGTCTAGGACACCCCTGCGGGCCCTGCTTCCGCAGCCTCACCGAGATCGGGCACACGCACCGGAGGCATTGATAAACAGCGGGAAATCGGACATACTCGACACATGCCCAGCCGAAGAGAAGAGCGGGTTCATCGCTTCGAGCACGAGGCGATGGCTACGATTTTCGAGATCTTCGTCGCCGGAAAGGACGGAGCGTACGCGGGGCAGGCGTCCCGGGCCGCGTTCGGCGAGATCGACCGCCTCGAGCGGCTGTTCAGCCGCTTCGACCCGACGAGCGAGATAAGCCGGATAGGCCGGCTCCGGCCCGGCGAGCCGATGCGCGTCGGCATCGAAACCTACGAATGCTTGCTGCTGTCGGCCCGCGTTCAGGAGGAGACGGGCGGGGCCTTCGACGTCAATTTCCGGGCGAAACAGAAGAAGCGAAGCGCCAAGAAGGCCGGGCCCGCCTCGGAAAGAAAAGCGTCTTCTTGCGACCCTCCAAAGCTCGCCGGTCCGCTTCGCCTGGAACGGCTGCCGGACGGGTTCGCAGTAGCTCGGGTCCCGGCGCCCGGCGGAAGGAAACCGGCGGCCGTCGATCTCGACCTGGGGGCCGTCGGCAAGGGCTACGCTCTCGACGCCGCGCGGAACGTCTTGCTCGACTGGGACGTCGCCAACGCCCTCCTCCATGCCGGGACGAGCACGGCCCTGGCCCTGGGCCCGGGGCCCGGCCGAAAGCGGGAAGGGTCAGGCTGGCCTGTCGGGCTGGCCACGAGGTGGCCCGGGATAGGGGTCCCCGACACGCTTCTTCTCCGCGACCGGGCCCTGAGCGGCTCCGGGACCGAGGTCAAGGGCGCCCACGTCGTCGACCCCCGGACGGGGATGCCCGCCGCCGGCCACGCCGCGGCTTGGGCCTCGCACCCTTCCGCGGCTTGGTCCGATGCGCTCTCGACGGCCTTCATGATCATGCCCACGGAGGAGGTCCGGGCCTTCTGCCGCCGGTACGCCGGGGCCTGGGCCCTGGTGATAATCGGCCCGAAAAAGTGTAAAATATTGCCTGCCGGCGCGATCGTACGGGATCGCCGGACGCCGACAAGGAGACCGGAATGAAAAGAACACTCGCCGCAGCGGGGGTCGCGCTTCTCGCCCTGGCCCTGGCCGCCCCCCCGGCCGCCGCAGCCCCCCGGGACCAGGAGAAGGAGATCCTCCAGATCCCGCTTCCCAAGCCGATGTTCGTCGGCACGCCCCGGAACATCCGGACCCCCAACCTCGAGACCATCACCGGCAAGCCGCGCGGCCCGTTCATGGCTCCCGTCGGCACGGTCCTGCTCTCGGCCGGGAAACCGGTCGCGGCGAGCGACCGGGACCCCATCATCGGCGAGCTCAGCTTCGTCGCCGACGGCAAGAAATCCGGGGAGGACGGCTACTACGTCGAGCTCGGTCCCATGCTCCAATGGGTCCAGATCGACCTCGGCAACCCGCACGAGCTGTACGCCATCGTCGCCTGGCATTATCACAGCCAGGCCCGGGTCTACCGCGACGTCGTCGTCCAGGTCTCCGACGACAAGGACTTCGTCAGCGGGGTGACCACGGTCTTCAACAACGACCACGACAACTCCTCGGGCCTCGGCGCCGGCAAGGACAAGGAGTACATCGAGACGTTCGACGGCAAGCTCTTCGACCCCAAGGGGGTCAAGGCCCGCTACGTCCGGCTCTACAGCGCCGGCAACACGGCCAACGACATGAACCACTATGTGGAGGTCGAGGTCTACGGCCTCCCGGCCAAATGACCGGCAGGCTCTTCCGCGGGCTGTTCCTCGGCGCCGTCCTCGGCGCGCTCCTCTTCCGCGTCGCCGGTCTGGACCTCCGGCCGATGCACCACGACGAGGCCAACCAGGCCGTCAAGTTCGGGGAGCTTCTCGAGCAGGGAGAATACCGCTACGATCCCCGGGACCACCACGGCCCGAGCCTCTACTACCTGACGCTCCCGGCGGCCCGGGCGGCCGGCCAAGAGACGCTGGCCGGGCTGCGGGAAACGACGCTCCGGCTGGTCCCGGCCCTGTTCGGGGCGGGGATCGTCGCCCTCATCCTGCTTTTCGCCGGGGGCCTGTCCCGGCCAGCCGCGCTCTCGGCGGCCGCCCTGATCGCCGTCTCGCCGGCCATGACCTATTACAGCCGGTTCTACATCCAGGAGACCCTCCTCGTCTTCTTCCTGGCCGGCCTGGTCGCGTCCGGGTGGAGATATTCCCGGGCGCGGTCGGCCTTCTGGGCCTTGGCGGCGGGTTTCTGCGCCGGGATGATGATCGCCACCAAGGAGACCTGCCTCATCCTCTTCGGAGCCATGGCGGCGGCGCTCGGCATCAGCCGTCTTCTCGCGGCCTTCGAGCGGAGCGTCTGGCCCGCCGCCGGCGCCCCCGGCCGCCCACCGCTTCTGCACGCTCTGCTTTTTCTGGCGGCCGCCGCCGCGGCCGCCGTCGTGCTGCTGACATCCTTCTTCAGCCACCCGGCGGGCCTCACCGACGCGGTCCGGGCCGTCGGGACCTACCTCGGACGGGCCGGCGAAATCGGCGTCCACGCCCACCCGTGGTCCTATTACCTGGGGATGCTGGCCTATTCCCGGTTCGGTCAAGGGCCGGTTTGGAGCGAAGGGCTGGTCCTTGTCCTGGCCGTCGTCGGCGGCCTGGCCGCCTTCCGCCGCGATCCGGACCGGGACGGGCCGC
>JAWOHF010000253.1:0-4903 GCA_046496285.1 Candidatus Aminicenantota bacterium | reverse complement strand
GACGGCCGCTGGGTCCATGCCCTGATGCACGGGTCCTACCCGGTCGACAAGATCCCCGAGAACTACGTCAGGAGGTTCTATTCGGCCCTGTTCGAAAAGAAGGAGGCGAAGTCGCCACGCCCGGAGTGAGTAAGACATTATTCATACCTTAGCGATTCGACGGGATTGGCCGCGGCGGCCCGGACGGACTGGTAGCTCACGGTCAGCAGGGCGACGGCCAGGGCCAGGACCGCGGCCAGCGCGAAAAGCCCCCAGGGCATCGGCATCCGGACGGCGAAGTTCTCCAGCCACTTGCGACCGACGAAGTAGGCCGCGGGCCAAGCGATGACGTTGGCCAGAAGGACCCACTTTGCGAACTCCCAATTGAGAAGCCTGACGATGCCCGCGACCGAGGCTCCGAGCGTCTTGCGGATGCCGATCTCTTTGGTCCTCTGCTCGGCGGTCGACGCGGCCAGTCCGAACAGGCCCAGACAGGCGATGAAGAGGGCGATCCCCGTGAAAGTGCGGAAGAGAGCGCCCATCCGGACCTCGGCCGCGTACTGCCGGTCGAAGGCCTCGTCGACGAAGAAGGACTCGAAGATCTCGCCCGGGTAGAGGCGGTCGTAAACGGACTTGACGTGGGCGATCGTCCCGGCCAGGTCCCTGGTGTCGACCTTCATGGCGATGTAGCGAAAGAGGTTCGGCGCGACCCTGACGACCATGGGCTCGATGGGCCTCTGCAGCCCCCACCAGTGAAAGTCCTTGACGATGCCCACGACGGGGATAGGCCGGTCGGTCATGGTCTTGCCGACGGCCTCTTCGGACGTCGCCCAGCCGAAGGCCCGAGCCCCCTGCTCGTTGAAGACGAGCGCGTCGTAGGTGTCCGTGGCGATGTCCTTCTGGAACAGCCGGCCGGCGACGACCGGGATCTCGAAGACGTTGAAGAAGTCGTGGTCGGCCCGCAGGCTGCGCAGCGCTTGGCCCTTCTCGGCCTGGAGCCCCGTCGGGTAGTAAAAGGTCCTGTTGATGCCCTTGCCGGGCACGCCGGAGCAGGCGGTCGCCGCGAGGATCGAGGGATGACGGAGGAGTTCGCTCTTCACCGCTTCGTAGTTCTCCGTCATCATCCCCCAGGTTCGGAAATTGATGACCAGCCTCTGCTCCTTGGCGAAACCCAGGGGCTGGCGGCGCATGTACCCGACCTGTCCGGCGACGACCAAGGTGGCGATGATCAGGGTGATGGAGATCGCGAACTGGGCCACGACAAGGGCGCGGCGCAGGCGAACCCCCTTGGGCCCGGTCCGCAAGCGGCCCTTAAGGACGACGACGGGATGGAAGGAGGCCAGGAACAGGGCCGGGAAGAGGCCTGAGACGACGCCGACGAAGAAGGCCAGCCCGACGAGAGCGGCGACTGTCGCCGGGTCGAGAAGGGCGGCCTCGTCGAGGGAGACGCCGGCCAAGCCCTCGAAGGCCGGAAGGACGACAAGGACGAGCAGGACGGCCAGGCCGAGCGACAGGAACGCTGTGACGAGGGCTTCGCCGAGGAACTGGAGGACGAGCTGGCGTCGCGTCGCCCCGGCCGCTTTGCGAACGCCCACCTCCGCGGCCCGGCGGATGGACCTGGCCGTCGACAGGTTGATGAAGTTCATGCCGGCCAGGATGAGGATCAAAAGAGCGATGGCCGAGAAGATATAGAGATAGACGAGCCGCGGTGAAGGCACCAGGCCGCCGACGGTCGGTTCGTAGAGGTAGAAGGTCTTGAGCGGCTGAAGGACCATCCGGTTGACCGACCCCAGCTTCCGGAGGTCGTCGGCCGCGTATTCGTGGGGCAAGTCCCGGATGAGGGCCTCGAAGGCGGCGGCGTCGACCCCGGGCTTTAGCTTGACGAGCGTCACGGTCCCGTGGATCCCGGGCCGCCAGCCCTGAAGGAACTCCTCCCGCTCGATCTCGGAACGGGCCGACATGACGACGTCGTGCTGGAACTGCGTGTTGGCGGGCGGATCGGCGGTGATGCCCGTCACCTCGCAATCCCTGTCATTGATGCGGATGGTCTTGCCGAGAGGGTCTTCGGTGCCGAAGTACTTGAGGGCCAGCCTCGCCGAGAGGAGGACGGTGTCCTTGCGCACGAGGGCGTCGCCGGGATCGCCCCGGAGAAGCTCGATGCCGAGGACCCGGAGCAGGTCCGGGTCGGCGGAGTAGATGTTGGCTTCCTTGAAGGCCTTGTCGCGATAGACGATGGGTTGGGGTTCGAACCCTCCGGAGAACACCATGGCGGCGGCCTCGACCTGGGGATAGCGTTCCTTGAGGGCCGGCGCGAGGGGCGTGTAGTTGCCGGCGATGACATCCTCGCCCTGGGCCGTTTGGCGATAGAGGTTGACCCGGTAAACCCGGTCGGCGTCAGGGCGGAACGCGTCGACGCTCGTTTCGAAGCGGACGTAGAGCAGGACGAGGGCGCAGGCGGCCAGTCCCACGGTCAGGGCCAGGACGTTGAGGAGCGAATGGCCCTTGTGCTTGACCGTCCGCCTGAGGGCCAGGCGAAGATAGGCCGGGAAGAGGCTAAGGAGGGCGTTCTTGGCGCCGCGGGGGCGGGGAAGGCTTTTTTGGAACTCCGCTCCCAACGCTTCGGCCGGCGCCGAGCCGGCGAGGGCCTCGCGGAACGCGGACTCGGGGTCGGCGCCCGCCGCGGCGCGCCGGTCCATCTCGTCGCGGAGGTGGCTCTCGAGCTCGGCGATGTCGCTGTCGCTGAGCGAGGCGTTCTTCTGGAGGGACTTCCGCCAGCCGCGGATCGCTTTTTCGGGATCGAACATGGTCATCTCCTTCTCGTCGTCGCTCGCCCGCCCGTCAGTCCCGGGCCGGGAGCGGCTCCCAGAGCCGGGCCAGGGCCTTGTGGACGTCCAGCCACTGGCCGCGCTCGACCTCGAGCTCATGGCGCCCCTTGTCGGTGAGGCGGTAATACTTGCGCATCCGGCCGCCGTCGGAGACCTTCCAGCGCGAGACGATGAGCCCGTCGTTCTCGAGCCTGTGGAGGACGGGATAGAGCATGTTGTCGGACCACTCCATGGCCCCTCCGGAGATGTCCTTGACGCGTTGGATGATCTGGTAGCCGTAGTCCTCCCCGCGGACGAGGATGGACAGGATCATCGGCTTGGTCGACGCGGCGACGAGAGCTTTAGAGATCATGTCGGGTCCTTTCGTGCCTCATGTCTTGAGATACCTCACAGTATGCGGTATGCAAGCGGCGTGCCAGCCGTCGGGTTTAGGGGGGAGCGGCCAGGTCTTGAGCCCCGGTCCCATGGGTTGACAGGCGCGAAGAAGGGTCGCGCTCCTAGAGAAGCGGCTACGCGAAGGAGGCGCCGAGCGGCTATGAAGCAGCCCGCGGGTGTCCGTTAGCGTGACGAAGTGTCCGCATCCGGACGAATGAAATGCCTATTCATAGCGGAGCGAATCGACGGGATCGGCGGAGGCGGCCCGCAGGGTTTGCGCGCCTACGGTCAGCACGGCCACGATAAGGGCGCCCAGGGCGGCCAGGACGAACGCCCCCGGCCCGAGGCTGACGCGGTAGGCGAATCCCTGGAGCCACCTCGACATCGCGTAATAGGCCACGGGCCAGGCGATGACGATAGCCAGCAGAACGAGGCCGACGAACTCCCGGCCGAGCTTGACGGCCAGGCCGGGCGCCGAGGCCCCCATGACCTTGCGGATGCCGATCTCCTTGGTCCGCCGCTCGACGGCGAAGGCGGCCAGACCCAGGAGCCCCAGACAGGCGATGAAGACGGCCAGTCCGGCGAAGGCCCCAAAGATCTGCCCGGCCCGGCGCTCCTTCCGGTAGAGGGCGTCGTACTCCTCGTCGAAGAACGAAAAGTCCCAGGGCTGGCTGCGGACGGCCGCTTTGAAGGCCTGTTCGAGGCGGGCGACGACGCCCGGGACGGCGCCGGACCGGATCCGGACGGCCAGCATGTTGCCGCTCTCGGGGAACAGAGCCATAGGCGCCATCGGAGCGTGAAGGGACTTGAAATGGAAGTCCTTGACCACGCCGACGACCCGCATCTTCTCGCGAAAACCGAGCTCCTTGCCGATCGGGTCCTGCCACCCGGCCGTCGTCGCGAAGGTCTCGTTAATGAGGACGGTGTTCTTCTCCCCGGCGGCCAGGTCCCGGCCGGCGGCCAGCTCGATCCTGAAGACATCGAGGAAGTCCTCGTCGACATAATCGAAATGGAAATCCATCTTGACGGTTTCGCCCTTTTCGGTGGTCAGCTTCTGGTTGATCATCCGGGAGCGGATGTTCGTCGGCAGGCCCGAGGTCCGCGACACGGACTCGACCTCCGGCAGGCGCAGGAACTCGGCCTTGAGGGCGGCGGCCTTGGCCATCGCGTCCGGCTCGCGGAGGGGGATGACGACGACGTGCTCGCGGTCGTAGCCCAGCTCCCGGGTCTGGATGAAGCGGAGCTGCCCGGAGACGACCAGGGCGCAGACGAGCAGGGCGACCGAAGCCGCGAACTGGCCGACGACCAGGACATTGCGCAGGCGCGAGCCTTTCCGGCCCGAGGCGGCGTGCTCCTTGAGGACCTTGGAGGCCTGGAAGGAGGAGAGCATCAGGGCCGGGTAAGCCCCGGCGAGGAGCCCGACGACGAGCGTCGAGGCCGCAAGGAGCAGAAAGAAGGACGGGGCCAGCAGGTCCCGGAAGCCGAGCCCGGTCCCGGCCACGGCATTGAAGCGGCCGAGAACCAAGCGGGCCAGGGCCAGGGCCGCGCCCAGGGCCAGGAAGGAGAACAGGACGGATTCGCCGAGGAACTGGCGGACGAGCTGGCCGCGGTCGGCCCCCGTCACCTTGCGGACCCCGATCTCCCGGGCCCGGGTCGAGGCCCGGGCCGTCACCAGGTTCATGTAGTTGACGGCCGCGATGAGCAGGATGAGGACGGCGATGGCC
>JAWOHF010000260.1:0-3545 GCA_046496285.1 Candidatus Aminicenantota bacterium | reverse complement strand
TCCGGTTCAACGCGGGCAGCGGGGACGACGCCGGGGACCTTTTTCTGACGCTCCCGGTTAGCAAGCCCCCGGTCGAGATCCCCGTCGTGGAAATTTATTTGAAATAGGCCCGCGGCTATCCCGAGATGGCGGAGGCAGAACAATTTGACAGGCAACCGCGGCCAGGGCTATCTTGGCCTTGGACTCTCGGGACCTCGGGGAGGGAAGTGACATGCGGCGATACGTGGTGAAACCGGGGAGCCGGGTCGATCTCGGGCGATGGGACCCGGGAGATACGGGCGAGTTCGACGGGGGCAAAAGCGAAGGTGCCGCCGAGCTGCTGCGGCTGAACCGGGATCTCGAGGAGCTGCAGGAGAGGCTCTACGCCGAGCACAAGCACAAGGTCCTCGTCGTCCTCCAGGCGATGGACACGGGAGGCAAGGACGGCGTCATCCGCCATGTCTTCGACGGCGTCAACCCGCAGGGCGTGCGGGTGGCCTCGTTCAAGGGCCCGACGCCGGAGGAGCTCGACCGTGATTACCTCTGGCGCGTCCACCGGCAGGTCCCCGGCAAGGGCGAGATCGTCATCTTCAACCGCAGCCACTACGAGGATGTCCTCGTCGTGAGGGTCAAGAAGCTCGTCCCGCCCAAGGTGTGGCGCCGCCGGTTCGCCCAGATCAACGCCTTCGAGCGGATGCTGGCCGAGGAGGGGACGACCGTCCTCAAGTTCTTTCTCCACATCAGCAAGAAGGAGCAGAAAGAGCGCCTCCAGGCCAGGCTGGACGAGCCGCACAAACATTGGAAGTTCAATCCGAGCGACCTGGGGGACCGCGCGCTCTGGCCGGACTTCACGAAGGCCTACGAGGACGCCCTCGGCCGGACCAGCACGGCCTGGGCCCCCTGGTTCATCGTGCCGGCCGACCGCAAGTGGTACCGGAATCTCGTTATCGCCCGGATCCTGGTCGAGGCCCTCGAAGGCCTGGACATGCGCTATCCGGAGCCCAAGGAGAGCCTCGACGACGTCGTGATCGAGTAGCGGCTCGTCCTGCGTGAGCGCGGGGCGCAAAGATCCGGCCCCACGAGGTGATCCCGGATAGCGGACGTCCGGCGGGCCCGCCGGGTTGACGGCATCGGCCGCCGGTGCTATCTTCATTGACGGACACTCAGCAAACCCGCATCGAGAAGGAGGGACCATGCTTCGACGCATCTTCGCGATCGCGACATTAATCCTGGCTATCGCCTCATCGGCCTTGGCAGGCGAGGTGGAGCTGACGGCCTTGACGCTCCCGGGCGGCCGGTCCGTGGCCGTCAGTTTCGTCAAGACCGACCGGGCCCCATCGAGAGCGTCGATGGAGGCCGATCTTCTCTTCGACAAAGGCAGGACCTCGGTCAAGCTGACCTTCAGCCGGATGGAGCCGGCCATCCTGTTCGCCGGCGATATCTCCGCTTACGTCCTCTGGGCCGTGACCATCGACGGCGCGGCCGAGAACCTCGGCGAAGTCGTCGTCGACAAGAAGAACGCCTCGGGCGCCCAGCAGTATTCCACGGTCAAGCGGGTCTTCGCCCTGATGGTCACCGCGGAGCCGTTCGCTACCGTGTCCCGGCCGACAGATCTCGTCCTCTTCCGCTCGGGCCAGTCGGGTTCCGGGGGTGCCCAGAACACGCGCTTCACGTTCAAGGACTTCCAGGACGAATACAAGGCCGCCCTCGATTCCATCGCCAGCATCCAGTACAACGACAAAACACCCGCGGCCGTGAAACAGGCCCAGAAAGCCATCGAGATCGCCGACAAGATGAACGCGGCCGAAGTGAATCCGCGGGCCGTCGAGCGGGCCAAAGCGGCCTTGGCCCAGGCCCTCGCCAAAGGCAGCAGCGGCAAGACCGTGGCCGACCAGGCCCGCATCGCCGCCCAGCTGGCCGCCCAGGCCATCAAGGACAAGATCAAAGCCGACGAAGACAAGGCCGCCGCCGAGGCCGAAGCCCAGAGGCAGGTCGAGCTGGCCGCCCTCGAAGACCGGGCGACCTCCGCGGAGACCGAATCCCAGCGGATCGCCAAGCAGCTCAAGGAGGTCGAGCTGCAGCGTCAGGCCCTGGCCAGCGAGACGGCGACCCTGGCCCAGCTCACCGAGAAGCTGGCCGCGGAGCGGGACGAGATCGCCGCCGACCGCGAGGCCATCAAGAAGGAGCGCGACGAGCTGGCCGGCATGCTCAAGGGGGCCCTGTCGACGGTCGCCGAGACGACCGAGACGGCCCGCGGCGTCATCGTCAGCCTTTCGGGCATCCTCTTCGATATCGGCAAAGCGACCCTCATGCCGGCCTCCCAGGTCTCGGTCGCCAAGCTGGCCGGGATCCTGACGGTCTTCCCGAACATGAACCTCAGTATCGAGGGCTACACGGACTCGACGGGCTCCTCCGAGACCAACATGAGGCTGTCGACCGACCGGGCCCGGGCCGTCTACGAGTTCCTGCTCGGGCAGGGCATTACCGCGAGCCGCATGAAGTACCAGGGCTTCGGGCCCGAGAACCCCGTGGCCCCCAATGACACCGAGGCCAATCGGTCCAAGAACCGCCGGGTCGAGGTCGTTCTGACCCAGGCCCCCAAGAGGCCTTGATCGGCGGGACCGTCCGTAGGGCTCGATCTGCCGGCGGCTTTCCGCCGAAAGGAGGCGCATGCCGCCGTCGAGGAGGGACTTCCTGAGGACATTGGGCGGCGGTCTGGCCGCCGGGGCCTCCATCCTGGCCGGGGCCTCCTGCCGCCGGTTTCCCGCGGGGAGCCGGCCTCCGAACGTCGTCCTGATCTTCATCGACGATATGGGCTACGCCGACCTGGGGTGCTTCGGGGCCCGGGGCTCCCGGACGCCGCGCATCGACCGCCTGGCCGCCGAGGGCGTCCGGCTGACCGATTTCTATGTTTCCCAGGCCGTGTGCGGGGCCTCGCGGGCCTCCCTCCTCACGGGGTGCTACGCCGAGCGGGTCGGCTACCAGGGCGCTCCGGGGCCGCATTCGCGGATCGGGCTCCATCCGGACGAGGAGACCATCGCCGAGCTTCTCAAAGCCCGCGGCTATGCCACGGCCATCTTCGGCAAGTGGCACCTCGGATGCCGTCCCGAGTTCTATCCGGCGCGTCAGGGCTTCGACCGATACCTCGGCCTCCTTTACTCCAACGACATGTGGCCCTACGGATACGACGGCGCGCCGGCCGCCGAGGGCCGCAAGTCCGGATACCCGCCGCTTCACCTCATGCGCGACGAAGAGGCCGTCGCCGAGATCAGGACCCTCGAGGACCAGTCGACGCTGACCGAGGCCTATACGCGCGAGGCCCTGCGCTTCATCGACGAGAACAGGGACCGCCCGTTCTTCCTCTATCTCGCCCACTCCATGGTCCACACCCCCATCGCGGCCTCGCCCGGGTTCCGGGGCCGGAGCGGGCTCAACCCCTATGCCGACGTCGTCATGGAGCTCGACGCCTCGACCGGCCGGATCATGGACCGGCTCGAGCGATACGGGCTCGACGGCGACACCGTCGTCCTCTTCACCAGCGACAACGGCCCCTGGCTCAACTTCGG
>JAWOHF010000169.1:0-7750 GCA_046496285.1 Candidatus Aminicenantota bacterium | reverse complement strand
CTTGCCGGGCTCGAGGCTGCCGACGGCGCGGTGCCGGTCGATGGCGTAGGCGGCGTTCCCCGTGCAGGCGTTGAGGGCCTCCTCGACGCTCATCTTGAGCGTGAACACCCCGAGCTGGAGGACGAACGGCATCGAGAAGAGGTGCGAGCTTCCGGGATTGAAGTCCGTGGCCAGGGCGACCACGGCCCCGGCGTCGATGAGGCGCCTGGCCGGGGCCCGCTTGTCGAGCATCAGGAAGAACGACACTCCGGGCAGGAGGATGGCCGCCGTGTCGCTGGCTGCGAGCCGGGCGATGCCCTGGTCCGAGACGGCGATAAGATGTTCGGCCGAGGCGGCCCCCGTTTCCGCGGCGAGCTCGGCCCCGCCCAGGGTGACGAACTCCTCGGCGTGGATCTTGATCCGGAACCCGGCGGCCTTGGCCGCCTCGACCAGGGCCCGGGTCTCCTCGAGGGAAAAGACGCCCTCCTCGCAGAAGACGTCGAAGAATTCGGCCAGGCCGCGGCGCCGGACCTCGGGGATCAGGGTGTCGATGAGCAGGCGGATGTAATCCTCTCGCCTCGAACGGTGCTCGGGCGGGATCTCATGGGCGCCCATGAACGTCGGCACGACGTCCACGGGGTGCCGGCCGGCGAGGCCGCGCAGGACCTCGAGCTGCTTGATCTCGTCCTCGAAGTTGAGGCCGTAGCCGCTCTTGGCCTCGACGGTCGTCGTCCCCGAAAGGAGCATGCGGTCGAGCCGCTTCAGGCACAGCTCGCGCAGCTCGTCGGGTGTCGCGGCCCGGGTGGCCCGGACCGTGGTCTGGATGCCCATGCCCTGAGCGGCCAGTTCCCGGTAGCTCCATCCCCGGACCCGGAGCCCGAACTCGCGCTCGCGGCGGCCGGCGAAGGGCAGGTGGGTGTGACAATCGACGAAGCCGGGCAGGGCCACGAGCCCGGTGCCGTCGACGGTTTCGGCGTCCGGCTCCATGCGGACCGATCTCCGGAACTCCTCCTCGGGGCCGGCGAACACGATGGCCCCTTGGCGCGAGGCGATCCAGCCGTTCTCGACCAGACCCACATCGCCCAGAGCCGCTTTCCTTTTCGGAAGCGGGCCCGCGCAGGTCAGCAGCTGGCGGCACCCGGCGACGACGACATCAGCCGAGATCATGAGGGGTTTTTCTTATGGCCGAGTGTTTCGTCCTGCGGATGAAGGCCGGCGTCTCCAACGACTCCCACTGCTTGTCGGTCATCGAGGGCTCCCAGACGGGGGCCGCCGCTCCCTTGGGCTCGAAGATGTACGTGGGCGTGTCTTGGAAGACCGGGAACGGGGCCGGGGGCTTGTTGCGGACCGCGCGCCGGGCCGGCTCGCCGGTCGGGGCCGCGACCTGTTCGGGGGCCTCGTCGAACCCGGTGGCGATGACCGTGACCTTGACCGTGTCCTTGAGACTTTCGTCGATGACCGTGCCGAAGATGATGTTGGCGTCCGGGTCGGCCAGGCCGTGGATGAGCTGGGAGGCCGTGGAGACCTCGTGGAGGGTCATGTCCTTGCCGCCCGTGATGTTGATGAGGACCCCGTGGGCGCCCTCGATGGAGGTGTCGATGAGCAGCGGGCTGGAGATGGCTTTCTGGGCGGCGTCGACGGCCCGGTTCTCGCCCGAGGCCAGGCCCGTGCCCATGAAGGCGACGCCCATGCCCTTCATGACCGACTTGACGTCGGCGAAGTCCAGGTTGATGAGGCCGGGCTTGGTGATGAGGTCGGAGATGCCCTGGGCCGCCTGGCGCAGGATGTCGTCGGCCAGGCGGAAGGCGTCCTGGATGGAGGTATGGAGGGTGACGGTCTTGAGCAGCCGCTCGTTGGGGATGGCGATGACCGTGTCCACGGCCGACTTGAGCTCCTGCAGCCCTTCCGAGGCCTGCCTGGCCCGGACCCGTCCCTCGAATTCGAAAGGCAGGGTGACGATGGCGATGACCAGGATGTCCAGCTCCGTGGCCAAGTTGGCGATGATCGGCGTCGAGCCCGTGCCCGTCCCGCCGCCCAGGCCCGTGGTCAGGAAGACCATGTCCGCCCCCTGGAGGACTTCCAGGAGCCGCTCCGTGTCCTCCATGGCCGCTTGCTTGCCGACCTCCGGCCGCCCTCCCGAGCCGAGGCCCTTGGTCAGCTGGCCTCCGATCTGGATCTTGGTCCGGGCCCGGTTGCTGTTGAGGGCCTGGGCGTCGGTGTTGACGGCGATGAACTCTACGCCCTGGATGCCGCTTTCGATCATCCGGTTGACGGCGTTGCCGCCGCCCCCTCCGAGGCCGACGACCTTGATCTTGGCCCCCAGGTGCTCCTCGACAAGATGGAATTTCAGCCGGCTGGATTCGTCGCTCATGATACCTCCTTATCCTTCCTTGAACCAGTCCTTGAATTTGGCCCAAGGGCCTTTTTTTCTGTCCCTGGACAGGCCTTTTTCCTGCCAGGTGTTGAATCCGTAGAGAATGAGCCCGACCGAGGTCGCGAAATCGGGCGTCGACACCCTGTCGACGAGCCCCCCGACGCCGGACGGGTCGCCCCGCCGCACGGGGAGGTCGAAGATCTCCTCGGCGACCTCCTCGAGGCCCTCGAGCAGGGCCGTGCCGCCCGTCAGGACGATCCCCGAGTTCAGCGACTTGTCGTAGCCCATCCGCTTGATGTCGGAGTCCACGAGCCGGAAGATCTCCTCGGCCCGGGGCTGGATGATGTCGGCCAGCAGCTGGCGCGACAGGACCCGCGGCTTGCGGCCCTTGCCGACCGAGGGCACCTCGATCGTCTCGTGCTCCTCGATGGGCGGGCCGGCGATGCAGCCGAATTTCTTCTTGATCCGCTCGGCCTCGGGGATGGGCGTCCGCAGGCCGACGGCGATGTCGTTGGTGAAGTTGTCCCCGCCGATGGGGATGGTCGCGGTGTACCAGAGGCTGCCCCGCTCGTAGATGGCGATCTCGGTCGTCCCGGCCCCGATGTCGATCTGCCCGACGCCGAGCTCCCGCTCGTCGTGCGTCAGAACGGAGCGGGACGTCGCGATCTGATTGAGGACGATCTCCTCGATCCCGATCCCGGCCCGCCCGACGCAGCTCTTCAGGTTCTGGAGGGAGGTCAGGGCGGCGGTGATGATGTGGACGTTGACCTCGAGCTTGATGCCGCTCATCCCGGTCGGGTCCTTGATGCCGTCCTGGTCGTCGACGATGAACTCCTGGGGGATGATGTGGATGATATTCCGGTCCGGGGGGATGGGGATGGCCTTGGACTGGTCGATGACCCGCTTGACGTCCTCGCGCGTGATCTCGCGGTTCTTGCCCGAGACGGCGACGACGCCGCGGCTGTTGAAGCTCTTGATGTGGGCCCCCGAGATGCCGAAGAAGGCCGACTCGATCTCGACCCCGGCCATGAGCTCGGCCTCCTCCTGGGCCTTCTTGACGGCCGAGGTCGTCTCGTCGAGACCGACGACGACGCCCTTCCGCAGGCCTCGGGAATCGGCCGTGCCGATGCCGATGATCTCGATCTTGCGCTCCTCGGTGACCTCGCCGATGACGGCCACGACCTTCCTCGTCCCGATGTCGAACCCGACGATGTAGTTGCTTTTGGACATCATTCAGACTCCTTCGGAGAGTGGGAGAGGTCGCTGGCCCCCTCCGGTTCCAGGGTCCGCAGGTAAACCCGGCCTTCGTATCCCAGGTTGACGGCGGCCAGCGGGCCGAGCCGCTGTTCCCATTCCGCGCGGCGGCTGCGGAAAAGGGTCAGACCGGCGGCGGTCGAGCCGGCGGCGAGAACGACGCGCACCGGGTCGTCCTTGAAGCTCAGCTCGAGGCGGCCGTAATCCGAGCACCGGATGCCGGCCAGACGGGCCCGCTCCCCGGGCGGCAGGCTCTGCAGACATTCGCGCGCGGCCGCCCATTTATCGAGGAACCGCGAAGAGAACCGGCCCTCGTCCGAGATGACCGGCAGGTCGTATTCCCCCGGCAGGACGCCTTTCTCCATGACCGCCCCGGATTCGTCGGCCAAGCCGAGCCCGTCGCTCTCGAGGAGAGCGAAGGGGACGCGTTCGACGACCTCGATCCGCAGGGAGGACGGGAAGACCTTCTGGACCCGCGCATCTTTGACCCAGGACAGCCTCCGGACTTGGGCCCTCAGGGCCTGGATATCGCAGAGCAGGAGATTGCCCAGGCTCGGAGAGGCGAAGTGGCTTTCGATGGCCCGGCGCAGGCCGGCCCTGGCGCAGTGGACCTCCACGGTCCGGACGTTCAACTCGTCCCAAGTGATGAGGAAAAGATAGGCTTCCCGAAGCCCGACGAAGAAGCCGGCCAAAAGGAGCAGCAGCGAAACGACGTGCCGAAGGCGGAGCACCCGGCGGCGCCTGTTCTTTTGGAGGGGGGCGTCCCTCTCGCCCCGCTGGAAGGCCTTGGCCCGGGCGATCAGAGGCCCCCTCCGGCCCCTTCCCAGACGCTCGACGGCGGTCGCCATGTCAGCTCCCGGCCTCCAGGGAAGCGATGATGTCCGGAATGATCCGGTTGATGGGACCCGCCCCGAGCACGAGCAGGAGGTCGTCCGGGGCCAGGATCGTCTTGAGGAGGGCCGGGACCTTCCTCATGTCGGCCTCGTAGGAGACCCGCTTGTGGCCGAACTTGCGGACCTCTTCGAACAGGGCCCGGCCGTCGACGCCCGGGATGGGCGGCTCGCCGGCCGGGTAGACCTCGGTCAGGACCAGGACGTCGGCCTGGTTGAACGAGGTGGCGAAAAGGGTCATCAGATGGGACAGCCGCGTGTAGCGGTGGGGTTGGAAGACGGCCACGACCCGGCGCGTCCAGCCCTTCTTGGCGGCCTCGAGCGTCGCCCGGATCTCGGTCGGGTGATGGGCATAGTCCTCGACGATCATGACCCCGCCGACGATCTTGCGAAGCTCGAAACGCCGGCCCGTCCCGGTGTAGCTCTCGAGGGCCTCCAGGATGGTCTTGGGCGGGATGTCGAGGTCGAGGCCCACGGCCGCGGCGGCCATGGCGTTGAGGATGTTGTGCATCCCCGGGACCTGGAGCTTCAGGGCCCCGAGGCGGCGGCCTTTGACGAACAGGTCCGAGCGGCTCCGGAAGCCGTCGAACGAGGGGTCGCGGGCGGTGATGTCCGACTGGGCCGAAAAGCCGTAGGTGATGATCTTCCGTTCGAGATCGGGGATGATGCTCTGGAGATTGGGGTCGTCGAGACAGAGGATGACCGGGCAGTAGAAGGGCACCTTGTTGGCGAAGTTGACGAAGGTCCTCTTGATGTCGTCGAGGCTGTGGTACTGGTCGAGGTGTTCCTCGTCGATGTTGGTCAGGACCGCGATGAACGGAGAGAGGTAGAGGAAGGAGCGGTCGCTCTCGTCGGCCTCGGCGACGATGAAGTCGCCGGCGCCGAGCTTGGCGTTGGCCCCGATGGTGTTCAGGCGGCCGCCGACGATGATCGTCGGGTCAAAGCCCCCGGCCTCGAGAAGGACCGCCGTCATGGAGGTCGCCGTGGTCTTGCCGTGCGACCCGGCCACGGCGATGCCGTATTTCATGCGCATCAGCTCAGCCAGCATCTCGGCCCGGGGAATGACCGGGATGAGGTCGGCTCGGGCTTGGCGGACCTCGACGTTGTCCTCGCGGACGGCCGAGGAAATGACGACGACGTCGGCGGCCTTTACGTTCTCCGCCCGGTGGCCGATGGAGATGACGGCCCCGAGCCCGGCCAACCGCAGGGTGGCGTCGTTGTCCTGGATATCCGAGCCCGAGACTTTGTAGCCGAGGTTGAGGAGGACCTCGGCGATGCCGTTCATGCCCGTTCCGCCGATGCCGACCATGTGGATGTGGTTGAGCTTGCGGTAGCCTTTCTTCGTCACGCGCGTTTCTCCTTGGCGCCTTCGGTCATCAGTGTCAGGCAGAGATCGGCGATCCGCCCGGCGGGGTCGTCGGGCCGCAGGCCGGCCAGCTTCCGCTCCATGGCGTCGATCTCACCGGGCCGGTCGAGGAAATGGAGAATGCGGGAGGCCAGGGCGCCCGGCGTGGCCCGGTCTTCGGGGATGACCTCGGCCGCGCCGGCCGACTCGAGCTCGCGGGCGTTGGCCGTCTGATGGTCCTCCGAGGCGCCGGCGAAAGGCACGAGGACGGCCGCCTTGCGGGCGGCGATGAGCTCGGCCAGGGTCGTCGCCCCGGCCCGGCAGACGACGAGGTCGGCCCGGCTGAAACGGGCGGCCATGCCGGGAAAATACGCGGCCACATCGCTCGACCCGAAGCCGTTGGCCCGGTAGGCGGCGGCGACAGCCTCGAGCTCCCGCGGCCCGGTCTGATGAGCGAACCGCAGGCGGTCCCTGTGCGGCGCCAGAAGAGGCAGGGCGGCCGCGATCCCCTCGTTGAGGAAATGGGAGCCCTGGCTGCCGCCGAAGACGAGCACGGACAGCCCGGCCGTGCGCGGCTTCCGAGGCAGGGTGTAGAAATCCTCCCGGACCGGGTTCCCGAGCAGGACCCCTTTTCCCTTGAAAAAGGGCAGGGTCGAGGGGAACGAGACGACGGCCTTGCGGGCCCAGCGGACGAGCAGGCGGTTGGTGAATCCCGGCCGGGCGTTCTGTTCCAGGATGATCGTCGGGATCCCGAGCCAGGAGGCCAGCAGGACCAGCGGACCGGAGCTGTAGCCGCCGACGCCGATGACCAGGCCCGGCTTCGTCCGGACCAGCAGAGCCAGCGACTGGACGAAGGCCAGGGGCAGCAGGAACAGTCCCCGCAGGGTCTTGAGGCCCCGGCCCTTGAGGCCTTCGATCCGCATCGGCACGTACCGGACCCGGTGCTCCTCCATGATCCGTTTCTCGACGTCGCGGTGGGTGCCGGCGTAGGTCAGGCGCAGCGCGGGATCGCGCTCGAGGAGCTTGCGGCCCACGACCAGGGCCGGGTAGAGGTGGCCGCCCGTCCCGCCGCCGCCGATGATCACGTCGCGCCCTCTCATATCCGCACCTTGGTTTCGCCCAGCCTTCTTTTCCGGCTGATATGAAGGAGGATGCCGATGGCCGCCAGCGTGCAGACCAGGGACGACCGGCCGTAGGAGACGAGCGGCAGGGGGATGCCTTTGGCCGGGCCGAGCCCGAGGACGACCGTCATGTTCAACAGGGCCTGGGCGACGACGGCCAGGGTGACGCCGGCGGCGACCATCCGGGACGCCGGGTCGGGGGCCGCCAGGGCGATCTTCAGGCCTCTCCACAGGAGGAGGAGATAGAGGGCCAGGACGGCGAGGGTGCCGACCAGGCCGGTCTCCTCGCCCCAGATCGCATAGATGAAATCCGTGTGGGCCGACGGCAGGAAGTAGAGCTTCTGAGTGCTCTGCCCGAGACCGACCCCGAGAAGCCCGCCCGAGCCCACGGCCAGCTTCGACTGGGTCACCTGGTAGGACTTGCCGAGGGGGTCCTTGTCGGGCGACAGAAAGCCGTGGATGCGGTCCATCCGATAGTCGCCTTGGACAAGGTAGAAGGCGAAGAGAGCGAAGAACAGCCCTCCCGCCGCGACGAACCAGCGAAGCTTGACGCCCCCGATGAAGAGCATCATCGCGGCCAGGACGAACAGCAGGACGGCCGTGCCGAAATCGGGCTCCATGAGAACGAGGAGCACGGTCACGACGAGAACCCCCAGGGGAACGGCCAGGGTCTTGAGCTCGTTCAACCGGTCCTCGCGGCTCTCGATCCAGGCGGCCAGGAACAGGATGAGGCTGACCTTGGCCAGTTCGGAAGGCTGGAAGCGGATGCCGAAGAGCACGATCCAGC
>JAWOHF010000158.1:0-8283 GCA_046496285.1 Candidatus Aminicenantota bacterium | reverse complement strand
GACCGGGAGCCGGAAGTCGCTCGCAGCTCGTCGGCCAGGGGCTTGAGGTCGGCCCGGCTGGCCCGAACCAGTTCCCGGTAGCGAACCCCAATCCCTCTCTCAGACAGGCGGAGGCAGCGCTCTTCCAAATATTCTTCGAGGTAGCTTTTGAGGATTATTTTGATCTTCTTGCTGATCGGCGCCCACTGCCGCTCGAAATCCTCCATGATCCTCTCGTATTCCCGCTGGACGTCCGGGTGCGCCACGGGCCTGATCAGCTCCAGCACGATCTCGGCCTGGTCGTTTTCCTGGATGGAGAACGACTCTCGGTACGGGCTCGCTTCGACGATCCGCGAGAGGACCGACCGCGGCGACAGCTCCCTCGCTCGCTTGAGCTCGGTTTCGAGCCTCAGAGAATGCTCCTCGAACTCCGATCTCACGAATCCGAAGTTCCGTTCGGCCCGCTCGAGGGCCCCCACGGGGACGAAGTAGGAGATCGTGCACGGGACGCCCTGGAAATCGACCCAGGAAGTGCGGCAAGAAAGGATATCTTTCGCCTCTTTCTCCCGGTCCGTCGCAATCGCGTCAGAGGTGCGCCCGGAGGTCACGGAGGTCGATGGCCCCTGGGCTTGCAGGACAAGGCTTCCCCCGGAGAAAAAGGAAATCATCAAGAATAGGCGCGACAGAGCGCGGATCCCTGAAAGTGATCGTGCCCCCCCCCGACCGGCGGCCTGCATCATCATCCCCCCAAGCGGTCCGCCCGTTTAAGCACAGGCGCATGAGCAAGATGCGCGCGGATGCCGGGAAAATCAAGGGGCCAAGAACAGACGTCGCACTATGGCCGTCGATGACGGTATTTTTCTTTTCATGACACATCCGCGGGCTTGGCGCATGGAAGAAGGCCGCGAACGAATGGGGTAGCCGCGGCGACAGCTGCATAAGCCCGGATGAAGAAATCCAAGATTCCGGAGGAGGCGGGCAGGGCCGGTGGCGCCGATCAGCCTGGGCCTAGCCCCCTCGAGGACGACGAAAGATAGAGCGGATCCTATCGGCTATCGGCCGCTGGTGCAAGGACGGCCCGTCGGTCTTCATTTTTGCGCGAAGCTTTGTCTCCAACCATTTATCCAGCTCCTTCCTGCAGGCATAGATCCGCGCCTTGGGAGAACTGTCGAGCCGATGGACAGGCAATCCGAGGTTTTTTTCCCAGTGCTGGCAAGTCCGGACGCTTCGCTTGAGATAAGAGGCGATATCCTTCCAAGATTGTAAATAGGTCCGCCGGCTGGACATCTCCACCGGAGATTGCGTGACGTTCTTCATTGCCTCTGGGCCCATGATCCGGTGGCGGCAAGGATCTCAAGAATGGACGGATTTGCCGTCGCTCCCAGAGGGCGTCATCGACCAGTGCGCGAAAGGCTCGTGAGGGCCCTGAAGGCCGAGCTTAATGACCTTGTAGTTGAGGGTCGTGTACTTGACGCCGAGGATCTGGGCCGCGCGCCGCTGGTTCCAGTGGGTTTCCTCCAGGGCATGGTTGATGACCCCCCTTTCGAAATCCTCGATCAATGATTTCAAGCAATGGCCGTGTTCCACGCAGAAATGGCGGATCATTAAATCGAATAGTTCTGCCGAAAAACGATCCATTTTCTCGGGCCCCCACCGCGACGCGTCCTGATAGTGTTTTGACATCTCATCCTCCCCCTTCTGAGAATTCGTATTTAATCTAAATAGATCGGGCATGGAGTTCAAGCGACAAGATGGGACAAAAGAGGGAAATAAGCGTAATAAAGCGAATCACTGGGCCCGAAATGCCGTAATGAACGGCGCTCGGCAACGGCTACCGGTTGAGCTATTTCGGCCTGCGGCCGGGAGTCCTCCTCGCCCTGTTCGTCAAGCGGCCCGCTATATTACTCGAGGTGGATCCTTCTCCCAATATCGGGGCAAGTCCTCGTGAGGTGGCGATGGATGTCGCCCCGACGACCCCCGTAGCGGAGGGGGACCCGCCGCAGGCGGGGGGACCGCCGGGACTGGTCCCCGGGGGGGCCGGGGGGCTAGGGGTGATATCCATTGCCAAACCGAACAGAGGACACCCCGAAACCGGCAGAAGGATTTACCTTTTAAGGAGCGGGGCGTAGATGTTCATCCGGGGCGGGTCGGCGCCCGCGGCCCGGGAGGCCCACAGCAGCCCGCGCTGGACGATCTCGCGGGCCTCGGGGACATCGAAATCCGCGGCCACGTGGCCGAGCGACGTGTAGAAGACGCGTCCGCCCCCGTACATCTTCTTCCAGACGACGGGCATGACGACGCCGTCGATCCAGGGCGCGTGCTCGCCGGTGAAGGTCGTCGTCGCCAGGACCTCGACGGCCGGGTCGACGTGCATGTAGTACTGCTCGGACTTCATGTGGAAGCGCTTCAGGCCCTTGACGATCGGGTCGCCGGGCTTGACGATGTCGACATCGTAGTCGATGACGCCCCCGGGGTGGGAGACCCACTGACCGCCGACCATGAACTGGTACTCGACGGCCGTGCGATGGGCGTCGCCCAAGCCCCCGTGCCAGCCGGCCAGGCCCACGCCGCTCCTTATCGCCGCCTCGAGGTTGCGCTCCTGTTCGGGTTTGATGTCGGACATCGTGAAGGTGTGGACGATGAGATCGAGCGTCTTGAGCTTCTCGAGGTCGAGGTAGGCGTCGAGGGAATTCGAGATCTCGACGGTGAAGCCCTGGGTCTCGAGCCAGGGGGCGAAGATGTCGACACACTGCTTGGGCTCGTGGCCCTCCCAGCCGCCCCAGACGAAGAGGGCCGAACGTTGCTCCTGTGGAGGCTCGGGTGCGGCTCCCCCGCAGACGAGCAGCGAGACCGCGGCCAGGGCGGCCACGACCAGGATGGCGTACTTTGTCATGACGGCCTCCGTTTCTCTGTGCCTATTCGAGATCCCGGACCCAGATGTTCCGGAAGCGGACCGGGTCGCCGTGATCCTGCAGGGAGATCGGAAGCTTGTCGGCATGGGCTTTATAGGGCGGCCGGGCCTTGTGGGCGGTCGGCCCGGTGAGCTCACGACAATCGTGGACCAGGACGCCGTTGTGGAAGACGGTCATCCGGGCGGGCGAGACGAGCCCCCCTTTTTCATCGAACCGCGGCCTCCGGAAGACGATGTCGAAGGCCTGCCATTCCCCGGGCGGCCGGCAGGCGTTGACCGCCGGCGGGAACTGGCCATAGAGCGACGCCGTCATCCCGTCGGCGTAGGTCTTGTTCTCATAGCAGTCGAGGACCTGGACCTCATAGATGTCCATGAGGAAGACCCCGCTGTTGCCCCGGGCCTGGCTTTCCCCCTTGGGAGGCATCGGGGCCATCCATTCGACGTGAAGCTGGCAGTCGCCAAAGACCTTGACGGTCCTGATGGACCCCGTCTTGGCCACGACCTCCATATGGCCGTCGGCGACCCTCCAGCGGGCCGGCTGGCCCTTGGCGTCCGTCCAATGGGCTAGTTCCTTCCCGTCGAAAAGGACGATCGCGTCCCCGGGCGGCGCGACGGGAGGGCCGGCCGGGCCGGGCGTAACGACCGGCGGCATCGGCCGCTCCGGGTCGTGGACGGACCATTGCTGTTGGGCAAAGGCCAGGAAAGCCAGCGCGCTCAGGACACATGCGACCGGTAAGAACGCTTTGCGGATCATGCGGACTCCTTTCCGGCTACAGGCTCCAGCCGGGCCGGTATTCGAAGTGCAGGAACTCGTCGGCCTCGGGAAGATTGGTGAACCCCATCTTCTCGCCGTCCCAGAGGAGCTTCATGTTGCGGTCCTTGAGCCGGACGGCGACGTTGGCCAGGAGCATGGCCTCGGTCAGCGGGCCCGAGTAGGCGAAATCCGTAGTCGACTTCGCGCCCTTCTTGATGGCCTCGATCCACTCCTCGCGGATCCCGGGCGAACGGGGGATGGTCTTTTCCGGCCGCTTGTATTCCTGCATTCTCGACTCGGGGATGAGCCGGGGGTTCTCGCCGTAGACGCTGCACATGATCAGGCCCTTGTCGCCGCGGAAGAGGACCCCTCCGCCATCGTCCCCCATCATCCGCCCGGGCTCGAGCTCGGCCGGGCGAGGGGGCATGAGGCCGCCGTCCCACCAGGTCAGGGTCAGGGGGCCCATGCCTTCCCGGGCGGCGAACTCGTAGGTGACGACTTCGGCCCAGGGGTAGTAATCCTTGGTGAACGGGGTCGAGGAGGCCTGGACGCTGACGGGCGACTTGAGCTTGAGGGCCCAGAAGGGCTGGTCGAAGATGTGGGCCCCCATGTCGCCCAGGGCGCCCGTGCCGAAGTCCCACAGCCCGCGCCACTTGAACGGATGGTACGCGGGATGATAGGGGCGGAAGGGCGCCGGCCCGAGCCAGACGTCCCAGTCGACGGTCGAGGGCACGGAGGGGATCTCCTTGGGAGCATCGATGCCCTGGGGCCAGATGGGCCGGTTGGTCCAGCAATGGACCTCGTGGACGTCGCCGATGGCCCCGTCCCAGATCCACTCGCAGATGAGGCGGGCCCCTTCGCCGGCGTGTCCCTGGTTGCCCATCTGGGTCACAACCTTGGCCTCCTTGGCGGCCTGGGCCAGCAGGCGGGCCTCCTTGATGGTGTGGGTCAGGGGCTTCTGGACGTAGACGTGCTTGCCCAGCTTGATGGCGGCCATGGCGATGACGGCGTGGGTGTGGTCGGGGGTGGTCACGGTGACCGCGTCGATGCCTTTCTCTTTCTCAAAAAGGCGGCGGAAGTCGCGGTACTTGGCGGCCTTCTCGTACATGGTCTTTTCGCCGGGCTCGAGCCGGTCCGAGCGCAGGAGGTTGGCCATCTGCTCGTCGTCGACGTCGCAGAGGGCGACGATGTTCTCCGAGCGCACGCCGCGCGTATCGGAGAAGCCCATGCCGCCGACGCCGATGCAGGCGATGTTCAAGGTGTCGCTTGGGGCCTTCTTCTTCTGGGTGGCCCCGACGACGTGGCGGGGGACGACCATCATGCCGGCCGCGGCCGCGGAGGCCGCGCCGATGAACTTGCGGCGGCTCCAGGGGCTCAGTCCGGGTTCCGGGGTTTTCTTGATCTCGTCCATGTTTTCCTTCCTCTCCAAGAGCGTTCTTCGATCACCGGTCCGGCGGCCCGGCCGCGCGGGAGGTCGGGGCGGGGAGGTCTCTGCGGGTTGCGAAGGAGTGGAGGGCGGAGGTCGGGAAGTTTAGCGACGCGCGGTCCATGCCGGATACCAGACTGGCTTATATCACAAAGCCATGACGGGGGTCAATTTCGCGCGGAGGAGAAATGAAGCCCGGGCCCGCGAAGTCTCGGTCTTGCTCTCGCCGGGCATGATCATGCCGTAGAGCGTGGCGACTTCCTTGTTCAGGTCGGCGATTTTTCGCGGTTTTACTTTTTCCCCGCGGAGCGCTAATATCCCCCTATGAACCTCGGCCCTCCATCCGAAACCGCCCCGATCATGAGCCTCCTTCTGAAGCACCCCCGGGAGGCCTGGCTCGATCAGAAAAGCATCGGAAAGCAGTGGCGGGCGCTGGGCTACACGGAGGAGCCCGATCTCGCCCGGGCCGTCGACGAATATGACGCGCTCGCCGGGACCCTGCGCCGCTTCGCCCCCGAGATCCTCTTCTTGCCGGCGGACGAGCGGACCGGGCTCGATTCGATCTACGTCCGCGACGCCGCCTGCGTGACGCCGCGCGGCGTCGTCCTCTGCCGGATGGGAAAGCCCCTCCGGCGTGATGAGCCGCGGGCCGTCCGGGAGCTCTGCGCCAAGGCCGGCTGGCCGGTCCTGGGCGGGATCCGGGAACCGGGGACCCTCGAGGGCGGCGACGTCGCCTGGCTCGACGGGAAGACGGTCGCCGTCGGCCACGGTTACCGGACCAACGCCGAAGGCATCCGCCAGCTCCGCGAGTTCGTCGCCGCCGACGGCTGCGAGGTCGTCGAGGTCCCCCTTCCCCATTGGGACGGGCCGGGCGACGTCTTCCACCTGATGTCCGTGCTCAGCCCTGTGGACCAAGGGAAGCTGCTCGTCTACTCCCGCCT
Organism: Candidatus Aminicenantota bacterium; assembly: GCA_046496285.1. Taxonomy (GTDB): domain Bacteria; phylum Acidobacteriota; class Aminicenantia; order Aminicenantales; family Saccharicenantaceae; genus RBG-16-66-30. The sequence goes on along the minus strand of JAWOHF010000158.1, from coordinate 2,272 downwards.
CCTTCCGGTGCCCTTCAGGAAGCGGTTGCTCGACTCGGGCTTCGAGCTTCTCGAGGTCCCGGAGATCGAATTTCCGACCATGGGCGGGAACGTCCTGGCTTTGGGGGCCGGCAAGTGCCTGGCTTTGGCCGGGAACCCGCGAACGGCCGCGGTCCTGGAGAAGGCCGGGCTCGAGGTCCTGACCTACGAAGGCCGCGAGATATCAGGCAAAGGCGCCGGCGGCCCGACCTGCCTCACCCGACCCCTGGCCCGCTCCAAAAATTGACTTATCCGCCGGGGAATTCTATACTAAAGCGTTTGAAATCCTTCCTAAGGACGTGACGATGGACCTCTTCGAAAAATGCATGGGCTTCTACAGCGACCCCGCGGTCGCCCAGAAATACGGCTACCCGCTCAATCCCCGGACGGCCCAGGCCATGGGGATATTCCCCTACTTCATCCCCATCGAGCATCCCGAGGGGACCGAGGTGTACATCCACGGCAAGAAGTACATCATGATCGGCTCCAACAACTACGTCGGCCTGACCAACCACCCCAAGGTCAAGGAAGCGGCCATCGAGGCCATCAAGAAATACGGCACGAGCTGCACCGGTTCGCGCTTCCTCAACGGGACGCTCGACCTCCATCTCGAGCTCGAGGAGAAGCTGGCAAAGTACGTGGGCATGGAGGCCGCCCTGGTCTTCAGCACGGGCTTCCAGGTCAACCTCGGCAGCATCCCGGCCATCATGGACCGCGAGGACATCATCGTCACCGACAAGGAGGTCCACGCCAGCATCATCGACGGCGTCCGGATGGCCAAGGTCCAGAAGCGCATCCACACGAGGTACTTCAAGCACAATGACATGGCCGACTTCGACAAGGTCATGAAGGGACTGCCGCCCGAGCCGGCCAAGCTGGTCATCGTCGACGGCGTCTTCAGCATGGGCGGCGACATCGCCCCCCTTCCGGAGATCGTCCCCATCTGCAAGAAGTACGGCGCCCGGCTGATGGTCGACGACGCCCACTCGATCGGCGTCCTCGGCGGCGGACGGGGCACGGGCCACCACTTCGGCCTCCAGAAGGACGTCGACCTGGTCATGGGCACCTTCAGCAAGTCGTTGGCCTCGGTCGGGGGGTTCATCGCCGGCCCCAAGGAAGCCGTCCACTGGATCCAGATGTTCGCCCGCCCCTTCATCTTCAGCGCCAGCCTGCCGCCGTCCAACGTGGCCACCGTGCTGGCCTGCCTCGATGTTCTCGAGCAGGAACCGGAGCGCGTCGTGCGCGTCAACCAGGTCGGCGAACGGATGAGGAACGAGCTGCGGGCCATGGGCTACAACATCGGCGAGACCCAGACGCCCATCATCCCGATCATCATCGGCGACATGATGAAGACCATGCAGGCCTGGAAGGTCTTCTTCGAGGCCGGCATCTACACGAACGTGGCCCTGCCTCCGGCCGTCCCGCCGGAGCTCTCGCTCCTGCGGACGAGCTACATGGCCACCCACACCGACGAGCAGATCGACAAGGTCATCGAGGTCTTCAAGAAGGTCAAGGATCTCGTCCACATCGAGAGTTAGCGGCGCCCTCGACGCCCTTTGGACGGCCTCCGGGGACTGTGCTATCTTCTTCACCGCCGGGGCCCCTGAAATGTGTCGGTCTCCCATTCCCAGAGATTTATGGGATGGTGTTCTGCCAATAGCTATTATCCCCCTTTGCCCCCCAAACCCCCGGGAATGGGAGAGTTTCGTTAACATTTCGGGGGCGGCGCAGGTAGAACCATGCGAATGAACGAGACGGAGAAGGAGCTCGTGGAGATGGTTCTCGCTGGCCGCACCGAGGCGTTCGAGCCGCTGGTCACCCCCTACCGGCGGCCCCTGGTCGCCCTGGCCTACCGCCTGACCCGGGACCGCGAGGAGGCCCTCGAGGTCGCCCAGGAGGCGTTCCTGCGGGCCTTCCGTTCTCTCGGCCGCTACGACGTCTCGCGCAGCTTCCGCAACTGGCTCTTCCAGATCGCGGCCAACGAGGCCCGCGACAGGATGAGGAGGGGGGCCCGGGAGAGAGCGGTCCTGGAAGACGCCGTCCATGACGGCTCGCGGGCCCCGGGCCCGGAAGCGGGGCGGGAGGGGCAAGAGATCCGGGCGGACCTCATGGATTGCCTCTCAGCCCTCACTCCAAGGGAACGGGAGGTCTTCGTCCTGCGGGACATCGAGGAGCTCGACATCCGCGAGACGGCCCGGGCGCTTCGGTGCTCGAGCGTTTCGGTGAGGGTCAACCTGTCCAAAGCGCGGCGCAA
>JAWOHF010000140.1:0-7982 GCA_046496285.1 Candidatus Aminicenantota bacterium | reverse complement strand
CCTCGGGCCCGGCGTCGATCGGATGTACGACGTCCTATTGCGCGTGCAGGCCCTGGACGCCCTCAAGTCGAGCCCGCTCTTCGAGCCCTTCATCCTGATGGCCAAAAGGGTCAACAACATCCTGCGGGGCCTTCCGCCGGGCAAGGTCAACCCGGACTTGTTCGTCGAAAAAGAGGAGCGGGAGCTTTACTCGACCTTCTCCATCGTCAGCACCAACGTCCAATCCATGCTGGCCCGCGGGGATTACGCCCGGGCCCAGAGCATCATCTTCAAGCTCCAGCCGGCCCTCAACACTTTTTTCGACAAGGTGCTGGTCATGGACAATGACAAGAAGGTCCGTCAAAACAGGCTGGGTTTGCTTCAGTCCATCCAGAAGATGCTGGCCGGGATCGCCGACTATTCCCAGGTGGTCGTGGAAGGGGAGAAGACGGGCCGGGCCCGGCCCTAAACGGCCATCCCGTCGGCCTTGTCCGCGCTCCCGGGCCCTTCGGCCTCGAGGAACTTCTGCTCGAGAGCGATGATCTTGACCAGGACCCCGGGGTAATTCTGGATCTTATCCTCGCCGTAAGGGTTGAACTGGACCCCCGCCTGGTACTTGTAGCTCTTTCCGGCGTTGAACGTGGACCAGCGCACACGCCCGCGCAGGTTCAGAGGGATCCTCTCTCCGGGGATGGAGACCTGCAGGCTGACCTTGGACTTGAACTTGAGCGGCTTCTGGGTCAGGAACCGGACGCCTCCCCGGCTGAGGTCGAGCACGGGGCAGAACTCCTCGATGAAACGCCCTTCGGCGATCAGGAACCTCTCTTTGCGATAAGAGACGGTCGCGCCGGGGATCTTGAACCGCTGGCAGAGACGCCGTTCAATACCCTTGTCAACCATGTCCGCCTCCCTCGGTCTTAGGTCCTCCCTCCTCTCCCCATGTTCAGATATATCAGACACGGTCCGGAAATGTCAAAGCTTTTTCGAGATGGGTCACAACCGCTTCATTCCCGGAAGACCCGGCCCGGCAGGGGCGAAAGAGCGACGGTGGCCCGGGCCGAGGAGGGCAACCCTTCGGCCGTCGTCCGGATGTAGGAGAACGCAAGGCTGTCGACGAGCCTGTAGGACGGCGGGGACGGCTTGGGAGGCTTGCGGGCTACCAGGTCCTTTATCGCTTTATAGGTCAGGGCCAAAGCGTCGATGATGGAGACGCCGCTGGCCATGGGGTCGTTCTTAGGAGGCGGGAGGTAAGGCTTCTGCCCCGGCATGGAGGGCCCCGGCAGGGGAAACGACAGCGGAGGAGGCTTGGCGGCGATCTTGCGGCTTTTCAGGATAAGCTTGCCGTCCACGTAGAGAGAGATCTCTCCCGCGCGTGCCGAAACGGATGGCATCCCGGCCTGGGGCGGAGCGGTCTCCCGGGGCCGGGGCGCCGGGGCCGGGGCGGACACGTCGGCGACGGCGATCTCGATGCGGATGGGCTTTCTGACGATGAGGTCGCCGGCCTTGAGGTCGAGCAGGAATTCGTAGGTTCCCTCGCGCTCGAAGAGGCCGTGGACCGGGACGGTCAGGATGTGAAAACCGCGGCGCCAGTGACCGCCTTCGAGGATGTACGGTCCCAAAGAGACCCGGTACAACGCGTCGTTCAACAGCTCGAGGCCCACTTCGACCGCGGCCGGGAGACCTGCGGGGGTGGGCGTGATGTAGGAGATGAGCTTCAGGTCGTAGACCAGCGGGTAGACCGAAGTCCATCGGGACCAGAAGAGCAGGAAGTCCCGCCGGGTCTGGTCGTCGAGAAAGCTGAGGTCGGGGCCGTTATCCCGGTAGGTCTCGAAATAGGCGGAGATCAGTTCCTCCTCCCGGCTCGTTTCGCCGATCTTGCCGGCGAGGTAGGGGAGGAGCGCGCCCGCCGTCTGCCGCTCTTCGCCCTCCAGGGATCCGTATTCCCCGGCCAAGAATCCCCAGGCCGCCTTGTGATCCGGCGACCGTCCGAGATACGACAGCAACCCGGTCTTCCAGTCGGCGGCGAGCAGGGTCCCCGCGGCCAAGAGCATGACGGCGGCCAGGAGCGTTTTTCTGATCATTGCAGGCTGTAGACGAATTCGAAATGGATCTCCAGGAAGTCGCCCGGGAAATCCGCCGGAAGCTCCGGGAAGGGCAGGCTTGCCCGAAGCGCCTGGATGGCCGCCCGGTCGAGCGCTTCCGCGGAGGTGTTCTCCAGGATCTCGAGGGAATCGAGCTCCCCGGTCTTCTTGATGACGACGATGATCCTGATGGCCGCCTCGCCCGGCGCCCCGGTTACGGCCGGCAGGTCCCAGAAGCGCTGGAGCCGGTCGACGACCTGGAGCGCCCACGGTGTCAGGTCGTAGCCCTTGAGCGGGATGGAAATGCCGATCCTCTGACCGCCGGACGTCCCGCGGCCTCGCCTGCCGCTCCCGGCGCCGTAGCCGCTGCCCGGGCCATCGAAGGGGCCGGCGATGTACTTCGAGAAGTCGGGATACGGGCCCGTGACCGGCCCTGCATATCCCCCGGGAGGGCCGGGGGGGGTCCCCGGCGGGGCGAGGGCGATCGACAACCCCGAAGCCCCATCACCCCGCCGCCCGGAGGACATGGATTCCCTGAATCGGGAGGAGAGCGAGGGGACCGCGGAGCTGCCCGGAGGAGCGTCCGGTCGAGCGAGCTGGGGGGAGGCCCGCGCCGTCCCGGAGTCAAGGGGGCCCGGCGTCGGACCAGGCGCGGCTTCCGGCGCTCCTCTGTCCCCCGGCCGACCGGCCTCCAAAGACGGTTCCTCCTCGGTCAGACCTTCCGGAACGCCGGGCGCTGCCTGTCCGCCGACGATTTTCGGGATGGAAGCCTTGAGAGGAGGGACGATCATGACGCTTCGGACTTCCTCCTGCCGGAGGGTCATGACCTTGACCGTGAAACGGGCATGGACGACGGCGTAGACGAGAAAGCCATGGACGAGAAGGGAGACCAAGAGACCTACCAATTTTTCCGGGGCCGGCCTGCCGGCCTTCTCGCGGGCGACGAAACAATCTTTGAACATCGACAGACTGCCTGAACAGCTATTATAGTATAATCCGCACGGCTCCCGAAAAGTTACGGCGAGGGGGGCCGTTTGAGGAAAGACGGTCGAGCTTTGCGGGCGGGGAGCAACGATGACACGAGGACGAAGGCGAGGAGAAGGGCATTGAGCGCGGTCAGCCTAGCGAGGAGCGCGGGGATCCCCCACAACGGGATGATCAGGGCAGAGGCCACGACGACCCCCAAGAACGAGCCCAGGAGGTCGACCCCGTAGCCGAGCCCGAGGTGGGAGGAGGCCTTCAAGAGAAGTCTGTTGGCGACGACAAAGAGAAAGCCGCCGAGAGATCCGAAGGCCAGGAGCAGGAGATAGGATGCGGCCTCGGGGCCGGATGGCCCCAAAGCCGCCCGGGCCGTGACGAGAAGGGAGAGGAACCCTGCCTGGACCATGATCAGGTGCGCCGCGGAGGCCCGTTCCCGCATCTGGCCCAGTCCGGACCCGACCGCCAGCCCGGCCATGAAGGCCGTGAGCAAGAGAACGACCTTTCCGTAAACGTAGCCGAAGGAGGCCTGGAAGGCGACGAGCACGGCCATTTCCACCAGGATCGAAGTGAAGCCCATCCCGGCCACCGGGATGAGATAACGGGTCCCCGGGCCTCTCCGGGCCAGAGCGAGGAAGGCGAGGATGACCGCGAAAGCGACCAAGGGAACATCGAGCGCCCGGGACGCGGGGATGCGGGCCAGGGACCGGAGCAGCCCCGATTCGAGGCCGCTGAACCGGCCCGCCCACAGAATGGAGTGGAAGTAATAGCTCACAGGAACGAGATCCCGGTTGATGCGGGCGGGCGCTTCCCTGATCCTCGATGTCAGGTCCTCGACGCGGGCAGGGTGTAGCCGGGCCGAAAGCATCTCCGGAGAGAAATATCGGCTCTTGATCCCTAGGCGGTCGATGGCCCCCGCCAGAGCGGCCGGATCGAGGCTCAGGGGCTCCTCGGAGGCCAGGAAAACACAGTTCGCTCCGGGAACGGCCAGGACTTCTTCGAAAACATCGCGGAGAGTGGCGTTCAGGCAGGCCAGGAACCGGGCCAGGTCGGGGCTGATGTAGTTCTCGGCCGAGGGGACGCGGAAGCTGAAGACGCCGCCCGGCGCCAGCTTGCTTCTGACCTCCAGGAAAAATTCGCGCGTGTAATAGCGATTGACCTGGGCCGTGGCCGGTTCCGGGAGATCGAGGAGGATGGCGTCGTAGCCGCCCGGGGCCCTCTCGAGGAAAGCCCGGCCATCGCGGATGACGACCCGGACCCGCGGGTCCCGCAGGGGAGCGAACTCCGGAGCGGGGAGGTGCTTTTCGGCCAGCCGGATGACGGCCGGGTCGAGCTCGACACAATCCAGCCCGGCGCCGGGATACTTGAGGACTTCGGCGGCGCCGCCGCTCGCCCCGCCGCCGATGAGCAAGACGCGCCGGACGCCCGTCCTCTGCGGGAGGGCGAAATGGACCGATTCCTCCGCTCCCGCCGGATCGGGCGAGGAAAAAAGCGGCAGGCCGTTGGAAAGGAGAGAGACCTGGTCCGCCGTCCGGATGACCTGGAGTTTGCCGTAGGGAGTGTCTTCGGTCTCGACCAGCGTCAGAGGCCGCCAAGCGGCTTTCTGGGAGGGCAGGTCGAGCCACGCGACGGCCGCCGAGAGGGCCAGAGCGGCGGCCAGGAGCGGACGCCCTTTGGCGGGCTTCAGCCCGATGAGGATGAGCACCACGGCCGCGGCGGATATGGCGGCGCCGCCTTCCCAGTTCGAAAAACGGGGCACAAGGAGGAAATGGACCAGCAGCCCGGACGTCGCGGCGCCCAGCGATTCCAGGAAGTAAACGCGGGGAACGTTCCCGCCGAGCAGACCCGAGTTCAGGACGAAGAAATGGCCCAGGGGAAAGCTCAGGAGGAAGGCCAGGACGAAGGCGAAGGCCAGGGCCGGCGCAAGCCCCGTCATTTCGCCCGGCAGCGTCCCCATCAGCCCGTGGGAGAACCTCAGCAGGGCCAGCCCCGAGAAGAACATCATGATGGTCAGGGAATAGGGGACGGCCAGTCCCCCGGGGGGAAGCCGGGACCCGGGTCTGGCCAGGCTTCCCAGGCCGCCCCACAGGAGCCAGGACCCCAGAAAAAGCCCGAAGACGAGCTCGTTGCCGAAGAAGTGGGCCGAGAATTCCCTCAGAAGATAGAGCTGGAAGGAGGCGGCCAAGAACCCGAGCAGGAATGCGGGCAGGGCGGAACTCAGGCCCAGACGCCCGCGATCGTCTCGCCGCACTTGTCGCACCGTCCCTTTTCGATATGGGTCTCCCGGACCCGGTAGCCGGCCCTCTCGATGACGGTCTGTCCGCAGCCCGGGCAGAAGGTGTTTTCGGCGGGGTGGCCGGGCACGTTGCCGACATAGACGAATTTCAGCCCTTCGTCCAGGGCCGCCTCCCGGGCCCTCTCGAGCGTCGACACCGGGGTCGGCGGCAGGTTCTTGAGGAGATACATGGGCATGAAGCGTGAGAAGTGGACGGGGACGTGAGTGCCGACCTCGTCCCTGACCCACCCGGCCATCTTCCGGATCAGCTCTTCGCGGTCGTTGAGCGTGGGGATGACCAGGTAGACGATCTCCAGCCAAGCCGGGCTGCGGCCGACGGCCCGGATGGCGTCCAGAACGGGGCGCAGCTCGCCCCGGACGTACTTCGTGTAGAAATCCTGGGTGAAGCCCTTCAGGTCGATCTTGACGGCGTCCACGACCTCGAGCAGATCGCGCAGAGGCTCCGGGTTGATGTGCCCGCCGGTCACGACCACGCTCCGGACCTTCCGTTTTCTGGCCGCGGCGGCCGTGTCCATCATGTATTCGATGAAGACGGTGGGCTCCGTGTAGGTATAGGCGATCGACGGGCAGCGGTCTTCCGCGGCCGCCCGGGCCACCGCTTCGGGGGACATGTCGCGGTGGGCGACCTGCTCGGGCCGGGCCTGGGAGATCTCCCAGTTCTGGCAGAACTTGCAGTTGACGTTGCAGCCGGCCGTCGCGACGGACAACGCCGCGGTCCCCGGCAGGAAATGGAAGAACGGTTTTTTTTCTATGGGATCGACGTTGAAGCTGCAGACCTTCCCGTAGACCAGAGTGATGTAGGTCCCGCCGACGTTCTCGCGGACACCGCAGTAACCGCGCTCCCGGTCCCCGAGCCGGCAGAGGCGGGGGCAGAGGACGCACTCGATCTCCCGGTCGGGGAGCTTCCTGTAGTATTTCGCCTCGACGCGAGAGAGGTCGGAGTCCCGGCCGGGCAAGGGCGGAGCGGCAGACAGCGGAGCCAGCCCCGAGCCGAGCACGAGGCCGGCCCCGGCCGCGTCCCGCAGGAACCGGCGCCGTTTCAAGGAAGCCGCTCCTCGATGATCTCGATGCCGGCCGGTTCGGCCCGGCCGAGGCCCATCCTTTCCGCCGTGGCGAGATAGGCCGGCTCCCGGCCTTCCTCGGCGAGCGACGGCAGCCCTTTGGCGGCCCGGAGCCGCTCGATGATCCCCCGGCCGACACTGTCGGCAGCCACGGGATCCAGACTGAATATCAGGCCCCCGTAGGGCTCGGCCCAACGGGCGTGGAAGGACGGCCCCCGATGGTATTGGACGACCAGGGCATCGAGGATCGAGATCCGGTGCTTGGGCTTGACCGGGGGACAGTCGAAGACCTCGGCCACGAACGGGTCACACCTCGAATCGTGGTATTTGTTGGGATTGTGGATGGCCCCGAAATAGTTCTTCATCCCGGCCGTCACACCGGCCAGGCCGTGGTCCTTCAGCACGGCCAGGCTGATGGAGGCCGTCACCAGATCCGTTTGGATCCTCGAGAAAAGGCTGCCGACGCCGAGATGGGCCACGAGCTCAGGCGCGTAGCCGGCCCCTTCCGCGTCGGTGCCGAAAACGCGCGGGCCGCCGCGGCCCGAGGTCAGCCTGTAGCCGGCCTCCCGAAGCTCCCGGTTCGTCCTGTCCCAGACGATCAGGTTCTGCTCCTTCAGGCCGTTGGCCGCTAACCAGGCGGCCAGAGGCAGGGAGACATCGGGCCCGGTGGTGAGGACCCTTCCCCCGAGGGTGTTGATCTTGATCCCGACGCGGTCGTCGGGCCTGAAGACCGTCGAGAGCGCCTGCCGGTCGCTTTTTTCCCTCGTGAGCAGAGCGAAGCCCCTCCGGAACATGTTCGTGACAGCCGACGGGTCGACCCCGCCGGAGGATGTCCACGGACCGGAGGCCCTGACGATGACGACCCGCGAAGCGCCCATGGCGATCCCATGATGGACGTTTTGGGAGGGGCTGTCAACCGGACCGAGGGGCCGGCCGGCTTGCCAACCGGCCGCACGTCCGTTATAGTAGAAAGGACACGTTTTAGCGCACGGAGGTCGAGGATGAACAGCATCCGATGTCTATTTAAGTTAGCGACGGGGCCGATCCTGGCCGCGGCGCTCCTCCTGGCCGCGTTCGCCGGCCCGGACCAGGACAGGGCCGCTAGCGGGGAGCTCGCCGCCCTGGCGCCGGCGATCGAGGGCTGGTCGGAATCCGAAGAACGCCAGAGCTACTTCCCCGAGAGCCTTTTCGAATACATCAACGGCGCGGCCGAGAGCTACCTTAGCTACGACTTCGAGGAGCTGCTCGTCGTTCAGCTCGAGAAGGAGGGGGCCGCGGCGTCGCTGACACTGGAGATCTATGACATGGGAGACCCGGCCAACGCCTTCGGCATCTTCAGCGCCGAGCGGTACCCCGAGATCGAGGGGGTGCCGGTCGGCGATCTGGGCTACCTCGAGGACGAAGCGTTGAATTTCGTGGCCGGCCGTTACTATGTCAAGCTCCTCGGCTTCGGATTGGGCGATGAGGCCCCCTCCGTGATGATCGGCGTCGGCGGGAAAGTGGCCGGAGCGGTCAAGGACAAGGGCCTCCTGCCCCGGCCCCTCCGGCTCTTCCCGGCGGAGAACCTCGTTCCGCGCAGCGAGAAAT
>JAWOHF010000320.1:0-9180 GCA_046496285.1 Candidatus Aminicenantota bacterium | reverse complement strand
CGCGACAAGGTCGTGCTCAACGTGGTGGACGGGCTGCGGGCCTGTTACGACGGGGGCCCCGGCGCCAACCCCAAGTTCATCTACGACGCCAACGTCATGCTCTTCGGCAGCGATCCGGTGGCCGTGGACGCCGTGGCCCACGACATCGTGGTCAAGGAGAGGATGGAGCGCGGCGTCCAGCAGGTGGACGCCGCGGGGAGGAGCGCCTTCCTGGAGCTCGCGGCGGGATTGGGGCTGGGGGTGGCGGAGAGAGGGAAGATCGAGCTCATCGCCGCTTAACAGCAATTTTTCAGGCTAAAAAGGGCCGTTTCAAACTGTTGTAATTGATCGGTGATCGACCTTACTTCTTTATTATCAACCCATAGCGGCAGCCAAGGCACATTGAAATTCATTGACAATAGCCGCACGAGGGCCTATATATTTATCACTGAAGGGGCAAAATGTATTTTCCCTGGGATTCAATCAAAAAGCTACTGAAATTTCTTGAAGTGAAGTATCCCAATGCTGTATGGCGATTTGACGCATGAGCAAGCTCAAGGTACGGCGTCTGCTGGCTCCTTTTTCTTTGTTACTGTTGTCCGCGCTCAATCCCATATTTCTCCACCCGTCTGACCAGGGAATTAAGATTAGCCTGAGGATATATAGCGGGTACAGCTATCTTTCAGCCGGAGATATCAACGAAGGCGTGCAGGGTCTTCTCGAGGCGGAGAGGTGGAACTATACGCCTTACTGGGCCATCTCCGAAAGTTCAAACACCCTGCACGGGGGGACCGATTTCGGTGCCGATCTCATAATCCATTTCAACGATCACTTAGGACTGAGCATCGGCGCTGGCATGATCCATAGTTCCGGATCATCCTCGCATCTAAGAACGGCTGAGTACGACGACCGCTACTCAGCTCTCGTCACCCATGTGACCGAGTTGAGCGCGCTTCCGATTCGAGTGGGCCTCTTCTTCACGCGACAATTAACTGGCAGAATAAGCCTGACAGCGAGCGGCGGAATCTCATATTATGCTCCCGTGACCTTCAAGTATACGAGACGATCGGATTATTATTCACCCCCGCCATATAACGATACTTGGGAGACGACCTCGATCGGGGCACACAAGAACAGTCTGGGCTTCCAAGGAGGCCTTGGGGCCGAGTTCAAGGTTATGAGCAAAATAAGGCTTTTCGTCGAAGCCCAGGGGCGCTATGCCAGGTTTTCGGAGATTAGCAACGCTTGGAGAAAGAGCGTTTGGAGTTGGCATCCAATTGTGGAGGCTGTATCAGGAAGCCTCTATGTGAGGCAGTTCACCGGCGGCTCTGAGCTTACGTTCAGCGAAATCATAGTCTATGAAATGGTTCCGGATGTTGTCCCGTCGACCGAGTGGTACCGCCCAGCAAAGCTCGATCTAAGCGGTTTCTGCCTGCTAGCCGGTTTCCGCATCGGCTTTTAGAGCAATTGGTATCCGGGAAGCCGCTCTGCGAAATAGGGAGGCTGATAGAATGTCAGAAAGACCGCATCAATTCGAATGTTTGGTAACACAAGGAGCCGCAGCGCCTTCCTGGAGCTCGCGGCGGGATTGGGGCTGGGGGTGGCCGCACGCGAGAAGATCGCGATCGAGGACGTGAAGTTCGCGTAGCCCATGCAATTTTGCGGCCGCTCTGATTGACAATTTCTCCCTGAATTCGTAGATTAGACTCACATCCGAAGTCTGAGGGAAGGGTCATGAAGTGTCCCCAATGCCGGGCTGACGTTCCTGACGATTCCCATTTCTGCGGCAAGTGCGGCGCCGAGGCCCAGACCGCCCCCAAGCTTACGGTAGAGCTGGCCCCGGAGAGCGTGCTGGCGGCGAAGTACAGGATCGTCAGGCTCCTGGGGCGAGGGGGCATGGGCGTCGTTTACCTGGCGGAAGACACAAGGCTCAGGCGCTCCGTCGCCCTGAAGTTCCTGCCCGAGGAGCTCTCCGCGGAGCCGCATGTCCTCGAGCGGTTCGAGCGGGAGGCCCAAGCCGCATCGGCCCTGAACCACCCCAACATCTGCACCATCTACGATATCGACAAGCATGACGGGCAGCATTTCATCGCCATGGAATTCCTCCAGGGCCGGGCCCTCAAGGACCTTATTCTCGGCGGGCCCCTTCCGGTCGAAGAGATCATCGGCCTGGCCGTCCAGATCGCCGACGGGTTGGATGCCGCCCACGCCAAAGGCATCGTTCACCGCGACATCAAGCCCGGCAACATCTTCGTGACCGACCGGGGCCTGGCGAAGATACTCGACTTCGGGCTGGCCAAGCCCGCAGAAGCGCGCCGGGAGCGGACCGATCCGGCCGGCCCGACCTTGACCGCCAAGGAGCCGCTGACCAGCCCCGGCGCGGCCGTCGGCACGGTGGCCTACATGTCGCCCGAGCAGGCCCGGGGGGAGAACCTGGACGTCCGCACCGATCTCTTCTCCTTCGGCGTCGTCCTCTACGAAATGGCCACGGGGCGGCAGGCCTTCAGCGGCCCGACGTCAGCGGTCATCTTCGACGCCATCCTCCACAAGGCGCCGGCCTCTCCGGTGCGCCTCAACCCGGAGCTGCCGCCGGACCTGGAGCGGATCATCAACAAGGCCCTGGAGAAGGACCGCCGGCTGCGTTATCAAAGCGCCGCCGATATGCGGGTGGACCTCGAGCGCCTGAGACGGGATTCCTCCTCGGCGCGCACGGCCGCGGTCGACGAGCGGGACAGGACGGTCGACGGCGCGACGCGGCCCGGCCCCGGCAAGCGACGATGGGGCCCGTGGGTAGCGGGCGTGGCGGCGGTCGTCGCCCTCGCGGCCGCCGGCATCTTTCTGTTGTCCGGCCGGAAAACGTCTCCCAAAGCGGCTGTTCCCAGGTTGACCAACGCCGTCAAGGTGACCACCGCCATGAGCGTCGAGGATCATCCCAGCTGGTCGCCCGACGGCCGCACTTTCGCTTATCATTCGGATGAGGCCGGCAACTGGGACATATGGGTCGTCCAGGTGGGAAGCGCCCAGGCCGTCAACCGAACGGCCGGCAGCCAGGCCGACGACATGTATCCAAGATGGTCGCCCGACGGCCAATGGATCGTCTTCTATGCCGAAAGGGAGGGAGGCGGCTACTATGTCATGCCCGCTGTCGGCGGTGCGGCCCGCAAGATCGCTCCGTGCCTGGACATAAAAGCAAATATCGGCCCGGCCGAATGGTCTCCCGACAGCACTCAGGTCGCTTATGTGTCGGGGCAGAATGTGAGGCCTTGCGTGGAGATCCTGACAGTGGCCGATCGCGTGTCCAAGAAGCTGTGTCTCCCTGAAAGCCCTAAGAGCAATGTGGTCAGGCAGATGAGCTGGTCGCCGGACGGACGCTGGCTCGCCTATGACCGGTCATTGAGCCGGATCGCGGCGACTTGCGAGCTCTGGCTGCTGCGAGTTTCCGATGGAGAGAGCTTCCAGCTGACGGACGGCTCCGAGAGTGACCGGAACCCGGTCTGGTCGCCCGACTCCCGCGGCCTGTATTTCGTGTCGGACCGAGGCGGGACGAGCGACCTCTGGAAACATTCGATCGGTGACGACGGCCGGACCCAGGGAGTTCCGCGGCAGGTGACCTCCGGGCTCGAGGTGCTCCATGCCGCGCTGAGCGCGGACGGCCGGAAGCTGGCCTTTACGAAGGGACGGACCCTTAGGAACGTTTTTCGCGCCCCTCTGCTCGTGGACCGCCGGGCGACGTGGGCGGATGCGAGCCAGCTGACTTTTGACGAGGCGGAATACGAATCCGTGGACGTGTCGCGCGACGGGCGGCTCCTCGTCAGCACCGATCGATCGGGAAATTGGGACGTGTGGACGATGTCGGACGGCGGGCGGGATCCGCAGCAGCTCACCACAGACCCGGGGGTGGACGCCGGTCCGCGCTGGTCGCCCGACGGCCGCCGGGTCGCCTTCTACTCCACGCGGACGGGGAACCGGGAGGTCTGGATCATGCCCGTCGACGGCGGACCGGCCCGGCAGATGACACGGGGAAAGGCCGAGAGCATGTTCCCCGCGTGGGCCCCGGACGGGGGTGAGATCGTCAAACACGGGGACGGCCTTGCCGTGCTGTCCGTTCAAGACGGCCGGGAGCGGCGTCTGACGGATGGAGGCGGATATGGCGATTGGTCGCCCGACGGTCGATGGGTGGCGTTCGAGTGGAGCCGTAGCGGCGTGACCCGTATCTGGCGCATCCCCGCGTCCGGAGGGACGCCAGAACCGTTGACCAAAGGAGAGGGGCGTCTGGCCCGATGGTCCATCGACGGGAAGCGGATCTACTTCATCGGGCTCGGGGATCGGTTGAACAATGTCTGGAGCCTGTCCCTCGAGAGCCGCGAGGAACGGCCTGTGATCGCATTAGCCGGCAAGCGCGGACGTCTCGGGACTCTGGGCCTGGCGACGGACGGGCGGTTCATTTATTTCACCTGGGAGGAGAAGCGCGGCGACATCTGGGTCGCGGACATCGTCCAGTCGCCGGAAAAATGAGGGAAGAAAGGATGCGGCGATGAGAAGAAGAGATGCGCTTCGGCTGCACGAGGAGATCATGCTCCTGGCCCTGCGCGACAGTGAGGGGACCGTGGTCTCGGGAACGATGTACAACTTCGCCGTCGGCGGGGCCGTCCTGGCCGAGCTCATGATGGAGAAGCGAATCGAGGTCGAGGCGGTCAGGAAGAAGAAATTCGCCAGGGTCCTGAGCTCCGCGCCGCTCGGCGATCCCCTGCTCGACGAGTGCCTGGCCAAGATCGCCGGGGCCAAGAGGCGCGGCGAGCTTCGGACCTGGGTCGGGAAGTTCGCCCAGGCGAGGGGGCTCAAGCACCGGGTGGCGCAGGGGCTGGCCGACCGGGGCATCCTCCGGGTCGACGAAGGCAAGGTCCTGGGGATCTTCACCCGCAAGATCTATCCCGAGGTCGATCCGGGCCCGGAGCGCGGGATCGTCGAGAGGCTGCGGCGGGCCATCTTCCAGGACGGCGGCGAGGTCGAGCCAAGGACGGCGGTTTTGCTGTCATTGGCGAAGAGCGCCGATCTCCTGAAGCTCGTCTTCGACCGCAAGGAGCTGAAGGGCCGCAAGGAGCGGATCGCGCGGGTCGTCAACGGGGAGCTGACCGGCAAGGCCACCCAGGAGGCTATCCAGGCCATGCAGGCGGCGGTCATGGTGGCCGTCATCATGCCGGCGGCCATAGCGGCCTCGACGGCCGGGCGCTGAGGGCCTAGGATCGCGGATCGCGCAAAGGCCCGGTCACGGGGTAAGCGCGCGCCTGGTCCGGGCCGGGGCGCATCAATCGAGCCCGTCCCAGAGGCGAAGGCCCGAGGCGGAGGCGAAACGCGCGTCGTAGGTCAAGCGAGAAGGGCGGATATTGACTCGGGGCGGCTCCCCTGCTAAGCTTGCGGGCATACCGGACCAGAGGGGAAAGACATGGCCGGCCCGACCATCACCAGGACGCTCCAGGAGCCCATCAAAGAGCTCGCCACCGGCGCTCTCTTCGCCGGCCGCTATCAGGTCATCGAGGAGCTCGGCAGGGGCGGCATGGGCCGGGTCTACAAGGTCCACGACACGGAGGTCGGCGCCAAGGTCGCCCTGAAGCTCATCCGGGCCGAGTTCTCCGAGGACCCGGAAACCGTCGAGCGCTTCCGCAACGAGCTCAGAACCGCCCGCGACATCACCCACAGGAACATCTGCCGGATGTACGACCTGGGGAAGGAGGCCGGGACCTACTTCATCACCATGGAGTACGTCCCGGGCGAGGACCTCAAGAGCATGGTCCGCATGAGCGGCCAGCTGGGCACGGGCACGGCCTTGGCCGTCGCCCGCCAGATCTGCGAGGGCCTGGCCGAGGCCCACAGGCGAGGCGTCGTCCACAGGGACCTGAAGTCGGCCAACGTCATGATCGACCGCGAGGGGACGGCCCGGGTCATGGACTTCGGCATCGCCCGCTCGGTCAAGGTCAAGGGACTGACCGGGGCCGGGGTCATGATCGGCACGCCGGAATACATGAGCCCCGAACAGGTCGAGGGCAAGGAGGTCGACGCGCGCTCGGACATCTATTCGCTCGGCGTCATCCTCTACGAGATGGTGACCGGGCGCGTGCCCTTCGAGGCCGACACGCCCTTCGCCGTCGGCGTCAAGCAGAAGAGCGATCCGCCGCCCGACCCACGGAAAGCGAACCCCCAGATCCCGGACGACCTCGGACGCCTCATCCTGCGCTGCCTCGAGAAGGACAAGGGCAGGCGGTTCCAGAGCGCGGGCGAGGCGCTCGGCGAGCTCGAGAGGATCGAGCAGGGCCTGCCGACGACCCAGCGGGCGGCGCCTCGGCGCGCCAAGCCCCTGACGACCCGGGAGATCACCGTCAAGATCAGCCTGCGGTCGCTCTGGAAGCCGGCCGCAGCCGTGGCCGGAGCGGCGGCGCTCGTTCTCCTCGGAGCGCGCCTCTTGACCCGCGGGCCGATCCTGCCGGCGCCGACGGACCGGCCGTCGCTCGCGGTCATGTATTTCAAGAACAACACCGGGGACAAAGCCCTCGACCATTGGCGGAGGATGCTCTCGGACCTGCTCATCGCCGACCTGGCCCAGTCCAGGCTCCTCCGGGTCCTGAGCGAGGACAAGCTGGCCGATATCCTCGAACGCCTCGGCGAACGGGACTCGGGATCTTTCTCGTCGACCGTCCTCAAGAACGTCGCCGCAATGGGAGGGGTCAGGCACGTCCTCCAGGGGTCCTACGCCAAGGCCGGCGGCGAGTTCCGGATCAACGTCGCCCTGCTCGACGCGGAGACGGGGGAGCATGTCGGCGCCGAGTCGGTGGCCGGCACGGGCGAAGAGAGCGTCTTTCCCATGATCGACGAGCTGACCCGGAGGATCAAGAAGAGCCTGGACCTGACGGCATCGGCCATCGCCGGCGACATCGACGAAGAGATCGGCAAGATCACGACGGCCTCGCCCCAGGCGCTGGGCTATTACACGGAAGGCCGCCGCTATCACAACAGCGGCGACTACCGCCGCAGCATCCAGCTCATGCAGAAGGCCCTCGAGCACGACCCGCGCTTCGCCATGGCCTACCGGTCCCTGGCCAAGAGCTATGACAACCTGGGGTTCTATAAAGAGGACAAGTCCTTCCTCGAAAAGGCAATGGAGTTCGCCGACCGGCTGCCGGACGCCGAGCGCTTGATGATCGAGGGGGACTATTTCAGCCGCGACGAGACGACCTGGGACAGGGCCGTCAAGGCCTACCAGGGTGTGCTGGAGATCCATCCCGACCACACCATGGCCAACCATAATCTGGCCATGATCTACAACGACCTCGAGGAGTGGGACATGTCCATCGAGCGATACGAGGCCTGCGTCCGCGCCCGGAGCGAATTCATCCCCTCCTATACGCAGCTGGCTTCGACCTATCAAGCCTTGGGCATGTACCCCAAGGCGCTCCAGACGCTCCGGGGCTTTATCGACGACCACTTCGATAGCGCCGAGATCCGCGCGGCGATCGCGGACACGCTGCTCCACGAGGGCGACCTCGCGGCCGCCGCCGCCGAGGCCGACCGGGCCCTGGCCGTTGACCCCAATGATTTCCACGCGATCACGGCCCGCGGCGACGTCGATGTCTGTCTCGACGATCTCGCCGGAGCCGAGGCGGCTTACCGAAAGCTCATCGATATGGGCGAGCCCATGGCTTTCGCTTATGGAGTCTCCAGCTTGGGCAACCTCCTGCGGCTCCAGGGGCGTTTCCGCGAGGCCGAGGCCGTCTGGAAGCAGGCCCTGGCCTATTCGGAAGCCGCGGGGCAGCCGCGCTGGGTCACGATATCCGCCCGGGGATCGGCCCGAGCCTGCTTGAGGTCCGGCCGCTTCGAGGAGGCGTTGAAATACTCCGGGCTCGCCCTTGACAGCGCGAGAGAGACAGGCTCGACGAGCGATGAAAAGGCGGCCCTCTTCATACAGGCCTGCGCCCTGATCGCCAAGGGCGACCAGGCGGGCGCTGAGAAGGCCATCGACGACCTCGGCAAGGTTATCGCGGGAGGGATGAGCAAGAGCGCGAGCCTCTTCCACGACCACGCTCTAGGCCTCCTGGCGCTCGCCAAAGGGGATGCGAAGAGCGCCGTCGGCTATCTGGAGAAGGCCCTGTCCCTGGAGCCCAACGGGCCGCTGGCCAAGGACGGGGCCCTCCTGCGCGACCTGGGCGCCGCGTACGAAAGGGCGGGCCGCCTCGCCAAGGCCGTCGAGGTGTACGGCCAGGCCGCGGCGCTGACGGCCGGGCGGCTCTATGAAGGCGACGCTTACGCGCGGAGCTTCTACGACCTCGGGCGGCTCTTGCCGGAACGGGGCGACAGGGCCAAGGCCGCCGACAACCTGCGCAGATTCCTCGAGCTCTGGAAGGACGCCGACCCCGGACGGCCCGAGGTCGCCGACGCGACGGCGCGGCTGTCCGCGCTCGACAGGCCTCGCTGAGGCTTGCCGCCGGCCGGAGCGCCTTCCTGGAGCTCGCGGCGGGATTGGAGTTGGGAGTGGCGGAGCGGGGGAAGATCGAGATCGCGGTCGCTTAGTGGCGCTTTTTCAACTGAAAAAGGGCCGAAAAAGTCAGCTGGCATTGATAGGCAAGTTGCCTTAGCGCTTTATTATCAATCAGAAGCGCCAGCCAAGGCACATCGAAATCGAGGATCGTCATTAAAGCGTGCTTGACAAGAAAAAAACATTCTTTATAATAACTTTGTAATACAAAGCACTTTGTGATAATCAAAAAGGAAACATGAACGAGATCGAAGCCAAAGAAGAGATCAGGGTCATCGTGGAATAAATGATCGGAGGTTTAACAAGGAGAAAGCTATGAAACGCTCAATTGTTGTATTGATCATTTCGATCTTTGCAGCCACCGGATGGTGTCTTCAGGAAACCTCAAAAAACGCTGCTGCATCAAATCAATTGAACAGCAAAATGGATCTTCTCGATTTCTACCGCCAATACAGTTCTTTTACCGACCCTGGAGAATATGCATTTTTATATGACAATCTGCCTGGTTCTTTGCCTGACCTTTGCCGTTTAGTCAAATCACAGTTTATTCATCTTTATTCTGAATTGCCTCAATACCGTGAGCTTTTCCCTGAAGAGAGATGGGATGAATCATTAAAGTATTCATCGGTAAAATTGATGCTGGAGGCGTTATATTCTTATGATGCCAGAGGCTTAGT
>JAWOHF010000009.1:0-19580 GCA_046496285.1 Candidatus Aminicenantota bacterium | reverse complement strand
AGCGCCGGGTCCTCCTCCCCTGTCCCCCACTCGCGGTCGGTGAAGGTGTTGATGCCGAAATGGACGAAGGCCTGGAACTCGAGGGCCTGCCAGGCGAGCTGGCGCTCCGACGGCCGGACCCGGACGGCCTTGGCCATCAGCGAATCCGGCGTGTCCCGGGGCGAGAGGATCGCCTGGTCCGGCGCCCCGGCGCCCGAACCAAAGAAGGATATGAAGCTCAGGACAAGAGCCAAGCTCCCGAAGCAGGGGCGTAACGGGCGGCAACGGCCCGTCGAAGGGGGGTTCTTGGACACCGGGACCTCCTTCAGTCCGTGAGTATAGCACATTGCTCGCCGCCCCGTGCCCTCCGAAGAATCCGGGCGACAAGTTGACCGGCCGTTCGGATATGGGTTAAGCTCCCTGTCGACAGAGGAGGTCTTCATGAACATCCGAGTTATCCGGGCCGCCGCCAGCCTGGCCGCGCCGGTCGCCATCGTCTTTCTGGCCGTCCTGCTGGCGGGAACCGCCGCCTGCCGTCAAGAAACCCCTCAGGACAAACCCGAAGCCGTCTCCCTGCTCGGCCAGCCGCTCCATCGAGCTCCCGCCGCGGGCGAAGCCCTGGCCAAGCTCGAGGACGGGCTCCGAGAGGCCGCCGTCAAGCTCGAGGCCGATCCCGCGAATCCCGAGGCCGTCATCCTCTACGGCCGGGCCCTGTCCGGCCTCTGGCGCTACCGGGACGCCATCGACGTCTATACAAAAGGGATCGCGGCCAATCCCGACCAGGCCATGCTCTACCGCCACCGCGGGCACCGCTATATCTCGGTCCGGGAGTTCGACCGGGCCGCCGCCGACCTGGCCCGGGCCGCCGAGCTCAACGACCACGAGTTCGACATTTGGTACCACCTCGGGCTGGCCCACTATCTGAAGGGCGAGTTCGACCGGGCCGAGGCCGCCTACCGCCGCTGCCGGGAAGTGTCCCACGACGACGGTTCGATCATCGCCGTTTCCAACTGGCTCTATTTGGCCCTGATGCGCCAGGGAAAGAGCGCGGAGGCGGCGGAGGTCCTCGACGGGATCAAGGACGGCATGGACGCCGGCGAGAACATCTCCTACTACAACCTTCTGCTTTTCGATAAAGGGCTAAAACAGGAGGCCGAGCTCGAAGCCGCCGCCGCCTCTTCAGACCTCGAGATGGCCACGACCGGCTACGGCCTGGCCTGCCGGTTTCTCATTCGCGGCGAGCGGGACAAGGCCGCCGAGATGTTGCGCAAGATCGTCGCTCTCCCCTACTGGCCGGCCTTCGGCTACATCGCCGCCGAAGCGGAGCTCCACAGGTCACCGGATCTCGGAAACTAAGAGTACGTTCGTCCAAGGCATCGCCCCTTCTGCAGGGGAAGTCCTCCGTTCGGCTTTGCGAAGGATATCACCCCTAGCCCCCCAGACCCCCGGGAACCAGTCCCGACGGTTCCCCCGTCGGTGGCCGCCGGGTCCCCCTCCGCTATGGGGGTCGTCAGGGTGACATCCTTCGCCGCCTCACTCCGGACTTTATCGTCCACGCAGGACCTGCTGGGAAGGCGAAGAGCGGTGACGCAGCGGAGCGGGGGCCGCCCGCCCGCGCGCAGCCGCTAATGACGAAGAGCGCTTTAGCCTGATCTATTCATAAAAATGCCGATGTGTTCTCCCCGGCCCGCGATATCTGAATGATCTCCAGCTTTCCGATGTTTAACCAGGCTTTTTCAAATTCCTCTCAGAAAGACCGGCATTTTTACCCTCCGGGCGAGCCGATCCGGCCGCATCTGCTGTGTTGCGTAGGGTTCGCAGTACTAGGAGTACAGCTTCACCCTCCGCGCCTTGCATCTGCAGCCGCCTCGACTCGTGAATAAATCAGGTTGGAGCGGCGAGCACGGACGGGGGTGCGCCGCGAGAGGAACCGCCCGGAGCCTGCTTAGAGATCCAGCGAACGGGAGAAGGACTTAATCCTTGGGCGGTTTTGCCAAGGCCTCGTTCATGGCGCCGGTGCGGTAGCCGTCGAGGTCCAGGGAGACGAAGACGAACCCGGCCTCTTTGCAGAGGGCGCTCAGCTCGGCCCGCAGGCCCCAGGCCCGGTCCATCTCGGCCCGGTCGAACTCCAGTCGCGCCGCGTCGCCGTGGATGCGGACCCGGAACATGCGGAAGCCTAGGGCCCGGAGCTTCTCCTCCGCGGCCCCCACGGTCTTCAATTTTTCGTCGGTAATCTTTTCGCCGTAGGGGAACCGGGAGGCCAGACAGGCATAGGCCGGCTTGGAGGCCGTGGGCAGACCCATGCGGGCTGATAGCTCGCGGATCTCGGCCTTGGTCAGGCCCACCTCGCACAAGGGCGAACGGACACCCAGCTCCTTGAGCGCCCTCCGGCCGGGCCGGTAGTCGTCGAGGTCGTCCGCGTTGCTGCCGTCGCACACGACACCGAACTTCTCTTTGCGGGCGATGGCCGCGATCTTGCCGAAGAGCTCCGACTTGCAGTGATAGCACCGGTCGGGAGGATTGTCGGCGAAGCCCTCGATGGCCAGCTCCTCGGAGACGATGACCTCGTGGCGACAGCCCAGCTGCCGGGCGAGCTCCCGGGCCTCCTCGAGCTCCGACGCCGGATAGGTCGACGACGTCGCCGTGACCAGGAGGACCCGGCCGCCGAGGGTGTCGCGGGCGACCCGGGCCAGAAAGGTGCTGTCCACTCCCCCGGAAAAAGCCACGACGGCCGATCCGTAGGAGGTCAACAGGGCTTTGAGCTCTTCGAGCTTCTTGTCCATCGTCACCGACCGCGGAGCCGGGCTCAGTCCCGGGTCTCGCGGAGACGGATGTAGATCGCGGCGCCGCCCCCTTCCTCTCCCCGGGACTGGACCTCGAAGAGGGGCTGCTGGCTCTTGATGAGCTGAGAAAGCTGCTTGAAGCCGTAGGTGCGGGGGTCGAACCCCGGGTCGAGCTGGCGGAGGTAAAAGCCGATCTCCCCGAGGTTGGCCCAGCCGTCCTCGTGGACGGCCATGTCGAAAGCCCCCTTGAGCAGCGGCACGGGGTCGTACTTGATGCTTTTCTCTTCGCGCTCTTCGGGCTCCTCCCGGGTCTCCTGACCGCCTCCCTTGCGCTGCGGCCCGCCCCTGTCCCGCCGCCGCGGCTCCCTGTCCCGCCCCCGGGGCACGAGGTTCTCGGTGTAGATGAAAATGTTGCAGCCGTTGACGAAGGCCTTGGGCGTCGAGCGCTTGCCGATGCCCATGACGAAGAAGCCCATCTCCCGGACCCGGGTCGCCAGGCGCGTGTAGTCGCTGTCGCTCGAGACGATACAGAAGCCGTCGACGAGATGGCCGTGGAGGATGTCCATGGCGTCGATGATCATGGCGCTGTCGGTCGCGTTCTTGCCGATCGTGTAGCGGAACTGCTGGATGGGCTGGATGGCGCTGTCGTGGAGGGCGTGCTTCCAGCCGGACATGCTGACCGTCGTCCAGTCGCCGTAGATGCGGCGGATGGTCACCAGGCCGTGCTTCCCCGCTTCGGTCAGGATCTGACCGATGAGCGAGGGCTGGGCGTTGTCGCCGTCGATGAGCAGGGCGATCTTCTTTGTTTTCTGTTCGATGAATGACTCGGCCATGGAGGGGTCCTTTCGTCGTCTCCTGATTCCCCCGGTATATTATCTCAATAGCGGGGTTCGTTCAATACGCGGAGGATCCTCGGGACACGTGTCCCGGGATCTTTCAGGCCTCCTCGCGGACCTTCCAGCCCAGAGCGTCGGCCAAGGCGTAAACCGGCGCCTTCAGATCGCCGTAGAACGTCACCCGGTGCCAGCCCCACTGGTCCCACTCGGCGAAGAGTTTTTCGATGTCCCCGGCGGGCTCGACGGCCAGCTTGGTCCGGCAGGCCCGGTCGTCGTCGACGTTCTCGACGGCTTTGCCCTGATGGAAGAGGATGGTCTTGCGCTCGGGCGAGAATTCCAGGGTCGAGGTCATGACGCCGAGGGGCAGGAGCGAACGGACCGAGGCCCCTTGGCGGTCCTCGGAGTGGGTCAGGATCTCGAAGGCGTTGGGCGACGTGTCGGGCCCGAAGGCCCGGTTCGAAGCCACGCAGTGGGCGTAGATGATCCGGCGCGAGGCGGTGTCGATGACCGGGTCGGAGATGAAGCCCGGGCGGCCGCCGGTCAGGGCGGTCACGGCCACCATGGTCGCCGTGGACCGGACGTCGCACTCGCAGGCCCCGATGAGCCCCTCGTTGAGCAGCTCGTGGAACCCCAGGCAGGGATAGGCGTGGATGTGGCCGCCGTAGAACCCGCCGAGGCAGTTGATGGTGATGGCCTTGGCGCCGTATCTCTCGAGCACCGCTTTTTGACCGAGGTACATGGCCGCCGAGGTCTCCAAGGTCGCCCGGTCGACGCCTTCGATCTTGGCGGCCGTCCGCTCCCACTGGTCGGCGACGGCCCGGGCCTGGTCCTTGTCGGCGGCGGCCCAGGCCTCGTTGACCTCGGCGAAGGGAACATTGAGGACCTCGATGCCCATCCCTTCCTGGACCGCCGGGGCCAGACCGGGCCAGTTGCCTCCGACGGCCAGGATCTTCGAGGCCTTCATCCGAACGAGGCACTCGGCCGGGGACAAGGCCGAAAGCTCGTCGGCCGCGCAGGACAGCCGGCCCGGCGCCGGCGTGCTCCCGAGCCGGGCTCTCTGGACGGCGGCCGCGAAATCGGCGGCGCCCCCGCCCCTTCCGACGACGTCGAAGCAGCGGACGGCGGCGACGAGGTCGTCCGTGCTCGAAGAGGCCACGAAGCCGAAGTTCGGGGTGTTCCGGCGCAAGAGCCCGGCGGTGTAGACGAGGAAGCCCCCGCTGCCGCCGTACTGGAAATCGGCGTAGAGCGTCGGTTTTCCGGTTTCCACGACCCCCTGGACGACCCGGTTCCAGCAGTTCAACTGGACGACGATGTAGCCGTCGACCGGCGCGGCCTTGTCCTCCTCGAGGATCCTCTGAGTGGCCTCCGGTCCGTCAGACATGACCGGCAGGAACTCGAAGCGCGGGAGGCGCCGTCCGAGCTCCGATGTCATGCGCTCCATGACCGGCCGGAAGTCGAACCCGACGTTGGGCCAGTCCGGTCCCGGCTGGACCGGGGCGTGAAGGGCATAGACCAGCCTGATCCGCGTCCTGGCGGACGGTTTGCAGGCCGTGAAGATCCCGGACGGTGCCAGGACCCCCGCGGCGCCCGCGCAGCCGGCGGCCAGGAACCGCCTCCTTGTCCAGGCATGGTGCGGGCATCCTGTCTGTCGTTGCCGTGTTCTCATGGGGCCCTTCTCCTCTCTCTTGGCTGGGATCGCATTCCGGCACCGCCGATGCTAATGCACGGGGAGAGCCGATGTCAAGGTCGCCGCACTCGTCACTGTCGCCGCTATCTGGATATCTCCGGCCGGTTTTGGGTTATAGTATCCCCTCGCGATCGAGGAAAGAGCGGTCCCATGAGCAACATGTCACGACGGGCCTTCATCGGGAGCTCGGCGGCTTTGGCCGGAACTTGCGTTCTCGGGCTGGCCGGGGCGACGCCCCGAGCCGGACGTCCGGAAAGCCGCGAGGACATCGGGAATGCTCCCGCTGACGGAAAAGCCCCGCTTTTCGAGCTCGGCCTGGCCTCCTACACCTTTCGCGAATTCGGGCTCGACGACATGATCGGGATGACCAAAAGGGTGGGCCTCCGGCGGGTCTGCCTCAAGGACGTCCATCTCCCGCTCGACAGCCCGGCGGAGCGGATCAAGGCCGTCGTCCGGAAGCTCCGCGAGGCAGGGCTCGTTCCCTACGGGTGCGGCGTTGTCTACATGAAGAGCGAAGCCGAGGTCCGGCGGGCCTTCGCTCATGCCGGAGCGGCGGGCATGGAGCTCATCGTCGGCGCCCCCGATCACGGATTGCTCGGGCTCGTGGACGGCCTGGTCCGCGAGACCGGCATCAAGCTGGCCATCCATAACCACGGCCCCGGCGACCTTCTCTATCCCACGCCGAAGAGCGCCCTGGACAGGATCCAGGGAAGAGGCCCTGGCCTCGGCCTATGCCTGGACATCGGCCATTGCCAGCGATCGGGGATCGATCCTTCGGAAGCGGCCGCGGCGTGCGGTCCCCGCCTTCTTGACGTCCACCTCAAGGATGTCACGGCCTCGAGCGCCGCAGGAGGGCCCGTCGAGGCCGGCCGCGGGGTCATCGATCTGCCCCGATTCCTGTGGACGCTCGTCCGCGCGGGCTACCGGGGCACGGCGGCGTTCGAGTTCGAGAAGGACGGCCGGGACCCCCTGCCGGGCCTGGCCGAATCCGTAGGCTACGTGCGCGGCCTGTTGACAGGCGGCCCTGTTGACATCGGGGCCGGGCATGAATAGGATGATGCTCTTCGAAGTTAGGGAAGGGACATGAAACTGAGTTTTTTCCCAAAGGACCACAAGTTCTTCGACCTCTTCCGCAGGGACGCCGCCAATCTCCGCGAGGGCGCCCTGGCCCTGCGCGACTTGATCGACCGCTACGAGAACGTCGAATCGAAATACGAGAAGATCAAGTTGATCGAGCACCAGGGAGACATCATCACCCACGAGATCTTCACCAAGCTCCGCGAGACTTTCATCACCCCTCTCGAGCGGGAGGACATCCACGACCTGGCCAGCGGCCTCGACGACGTCCTCGACTGCATCGAAGGCGTGGCCAGCCGGATGTGGACCTTCAGGGTCTCGCAGCCCACTCCCGAGGTCCGCAAGCTCGTCGACATCATCGGCCAGGCCGTCGATCAGATCTTCGAGGCCATCGACCACCTGGAAACCTTGGGTTGCTGCCACGCTTTCTGCAAGCAGATCAACGTCCTCGAGTACGAGGCCGACGTCGTCTGCCGCGAGGCCATCGCCGACCTGTTCCAAAAAACGGAGAAGGTCGAGGAGATCAAGGACCTCATCAAGCTCAAGGAGATCTATACCCGGCTTGAGACCGCGGCCGACCGCTGCGAGGACGTGGCCAACGTCATCGAAGGGATCATCGTCAAGGCCACCTGAACGGGATGCCCGGAACCGGCACTCTCTTCGTCGTCTTCATCATCTTTGTGGCCCTCGTCTTCGATTACACGAACGGCCTCAACGACGCCGCCAACTCCATCGCCACCATCGTCTCGACACGGGTCCTCACCCCCCGCCAGGCCGTGCTTTGGGCGGCCTTCTTCAATTTCGCGGCCTTCCTCATCTTCGGAACGGGCGTCGCCCACACCATCGGCAAAGGGCTGATCGACATCTCCGTGGTCACCCCGGCGGTCGTCTTCGCCGGCCTCCTGGGCGCCGTGGCCTGGAATCTCTCGGCCTGGTGGCTGGGCCTGCCGATCAGCGCCTCCCACGCTCTCATCGGAGGTTACGCCGGGGCCGCCGTGGCCAAGGCCGGAACGGGCGTCGTCATCGCCTCGGGCTGGGGCAAGATCATTCTGTTCATTTTTCTGGCCCCGCTGATCGGACTGGTCCTCGGGGTCATTTTCATTTGGATCGCGACCTGGGCCGTCCACAAGAAAAATCCGGCCCAGATCAACAAGTGGTCGCGGCGCCTTCAGCTCGTGTCGGCCGCCCTCTACAGCCTGGGGCACGGCGGCAACGACGCTCAGAAGACCATGGGCATCATCGCCACCCTGATCTTCTCCGCCGGGTGGATCGAGACCTTCCACGTCCCGCTCTGGGTCGTCCTCAGCGCCCACGCGGCGATCGCCATGGGCACGCTTTCGGGCGGCTGGAGGGTGGTCAAGACCATGGGCCAGAAGATCACCAAGCTCCGGCCCATCGACGGGTTTTGCGCCGAGACGGCCAGCGCCATCAGCATCTTCCTGGCCACCTACATGGGCATCCCCGTCAGCACGACCCACGTCATCACCGGGGCCATCTCCGGGGTGGGCGCAGCCAAGAAAATGTCCTCGGTCCACTGGGGCGTGACCCTGCGCATCGTCTGGGCCTGGATCCTGACCATACCCGGGTCCGCTCTTCTCGCCGGGCTGTCCTACTTTCTTATCCACCTCATCAACCGGCATTTCGTCTGATCCCTCGAGCCTTTTGCCCGCGGACGGCTGTTTGACACCCGGCCGGGATTCAGATACATTTCCCGCCGAAAATGCGATCCCGGCACCCTGTCACAATCCTCCTCGCCGCGGCCGGCCTGTTGTGCCTTTCCGGCATGATCCCCGCCGCCCAGGCCCCCGGCTCGAGCCGTGTCCTCGCCGCCCTGCCCGCCGAAGGTCTGGACAAGGCGAGCGTCCTCGTCTTCCGCGAGCAGAAGGCCCTCGACGCCCACTACTTCCTGGCCGACGAGACCGTCCTGGGGCTCCACGGGAAAGCCGAGGCCGTCTTCGCCAGATACCTGACGGGCGCGGGAGAGGCGCTGCTTCTCGTGGTCGCCTACCCCTCGGAGGAGGAAGCCCGACGCATCTACGAAAGGTTCGGACGCCACTTCTTTTCCGGGAAGTTCGACCCCAAGGGCCCGCGGTTCCTTGAGCGGATCGAGACCGGAGACTACGCCGCCGCCGCCCGGACGAGCCGCGTCCTCATCGTCGTGATGCAATCGCCGGACCGCACAAGCTGCGAAGACCTGCTCCGCCGGGCCGAAGCCGGAGCTTCCGGCCTCATCGAATAGTCGTCTTACTTCTTCTTGGCCAGCGTCCCGTCGTCGCAGGGCTCGTCGGCCTCGTAGTTGCGGGCCATCTCGGGATTCGGCGCCGTCGTGCAGAAGGGCAGCGGCTCCATCTCTTTGCGGCAGCAGAGCGGCACGGGCTTTCCCTTCCCGACCTTGATCTTCTTGGCGCAAACCGAGCAGATGTATGTCACTTCACTCACGGGGGATCTCCTCTCCTCGTCGCGTTTCCTTCTCATTTTAACACCCCGGGGCGGCTTCCCGCAAGCCGCCGAAGATCGGGGCCGCGTGCCGGAGGCACGTGCCCCTCAACGCCGCCCCTGCGCTGTTCCCGGCCATGTTGACAGCCGTTCCTCGGATACTGTAGTGTCTTGGGAGGAGAACGGACGATGAACCCGGAGGCCGGCCTGGTCCTCGGCAACTACCTCCTCGTCGAGAAGCTCGGCGAAGGCGGCATGGGCGTCGTCTGGAAGGCCCGCGACCTCAAGCTCGACCGCGACGTGGCCGTCAAGTTCCTGCCCGAGGGCTTCGCCCGGAGCCCCGAGCGGCGGACCTTCTTCGAACGCGAGGCCAAGGCCGTGGCCGCGCTCAGCCATCCTTCCATCGTGACCATCTACGCCGTCGCCGAGGCCGAGGGGACGATCTTCTTCATCATGGAGCTGGTCAAGGGGAAACCCCTCTCGAAGCTGATCGCGCAGGGCGGCGTTCCGCTCGACCGCTTCCTCGAGGTCGCCGTGCCTCTGACCGACGCCGTGGCCGCCGCCCACGACCGGGGCATCATCCACCGCGACCTCAAGCCCGGCAACATCATCGTCGATGAGTCCGGGGCCCTCAAGGTCCTGGACTTCGGCCTGGCCAGGGCCCTGCCTTCCCCCGGCCTGTCCAAGCCCGTAGACGACGCGACGACGGCGACGCTCGATTCGGAATTCGCCGGGACGGTCGTCTACATGTCGCCCGAGCAGCTGAAAAGCGAGCCGCTCGACCACCGCTCGGACATCTTCTCGCTCGGGGTGCTGCTCTTCGAGTGGGCCACGGGACGGTTGCCGTTCCTGGGGCGGACCCGGGCCGGCATCGTCGCCGCCATCCTTAAGGACAAGCCCCGCTCGGCGGTCGAGCTCAACCCCCGCCTGCCCAAGCGCCTCGACCGCATCCTGCACCATTGCCTCGAGCGGGAGCCCCGCTACCGCATGGCCTCGGCCCGCGACCTGCGGGACGAGCTGGAACTGCTGCGCAAGGCGGGCGGAGAGGCCGGGGCCGCGGATGTGCCTTCCATCGCCGTCCTGCCGTTCGCCGACATGAGCCGCGAGAAGGACCAGGCCTACTTCTGCGAGGGGATCGCCGAGGAGATCATCAACGCCCTGTGCCGTGTCCACGGGATCCAGGTCGCCTCCCGGACGAGCTCCTTCCAGTTCGGGAGCTCCGCCGTCGACCTCCGCAAGGTCGCCAACCTGCTCCGCGTCGAGGCCATCCTCGAGGGCAGCGTCCGAAAGTCCGAGAACAGGCTGCGGATCACGGTCCAGCTCATCGACGCCGCCCACGGCTTCCACCTCTGGTCGGAGTCCTACGACCGCGAGCTCAGGGACGTCTTCGCCATCCAGCAGGAGATCGCCCACAACGTCGTCCGCGCCCTGCAGGTCACGCTCAGCCCCCAGGAGAAGGGCGCCCTGTCCGAGATCCCCACCCGCCACGTCCAGGCCTACGATTATTATCTGAGGGGGCGGAGCTTTTACTACCGCTACGGGCGCCACGACATCGAGTTCGCCCTGCAGCTGTTCACCCGGGCCACGGAGCTCGACCCCAAATATGCCCTGGCCTACGCCGGCTTGGCCGACTGCTGGTCTTACATCTATTTATATTCGGAGCGCGAGGATTCCGTCCGCCTGCAGGCCGAGGCCGCCGGGCGCCGGGCCGTCGAGCTGGCCCCCGAGTCGGCCCAGGCCCAGGCCTCGCTGGCCGTGGCTCTTTCTCTCGGCGATCAAAAGGACGAGGCCCAGGCCGCGTTCGAGAGGGCCGTCCGGCTCGACTCCCAGCTTTTCGAGGCCTGGTACTTCTACGCCCGGCACGTCTTCGCCAGGGGGGAGCTGGGACGGGCCGTGGAGCTCTACAGAGAGGCCATGCGCGTTCGACCGGAGGATTTCTACTCCCCTCTCCTCGTCGCCCCCGTCCTTGACGAGCTCGGGCGCCACGAGGAAGCCCGCGCCTCTCGGGAGAAAGGGGTCGCTCTCGTCGCCCGTCACGTCGACCTCCACCCCGACGACGCCCGGGCCCTGTACATGGGGGCCAACGGCCTGGTCGCCCTGGGCGAGAAGGACAAGGGCCTCGAGTGGGCCCGCAGGGCCCGCAAGATCGACCCCGACGACCCGATGCTGCTCTACAACCTTGGGTGCATCCACTCGCTGGCCGGGGACATCGAGGTCGCCATCGATTGTCTGGAGAGGGCCGCCGCCGGGGGGCTCCTCCAGAAGGGCTGGTACGAACACGACGGCGACCTCGACCCGCTGCGCGGCCATCCCCGGTTCAAGGCGCTGCTCGCCAAAATGAGCTGAAGGAGAAGATCATGTCCGCGCTTCACCCCGTCGACTGGATCATCGTCGCCGCCTATTTCGTCATCATCATGGGCCTGGCCTGGTGGGTCATCCGCCAAAAGCAGCAGACCTCGACCGACTATTTCCTGGCCGGGCGGCATCTGGGCTGGCTCATCGTCGGGGCCTCCATCTTCGCCTCCAACATCGGCTCAGAGCATCTGGTCGGGCTGGCCGGCTCGGGGGCGACCGACGGCGTCGCCATGGCCCACTACGAGCTGCATGCCTGGTGCCTCCTTGTCCTGGGCTGGGTCATGGTGCCGTTCTACATGCGGTCCAGGGTCTTCACCATGCCGGAATTCCTCGAGAAGCGCTTTTCCCCGGCCTCGCGGACGGTCCTGTCGTTCATCTCCCTCGTGGCCTACATCTTGACCAAGATCGCCGTCGGCATCTTCGCCGGGGGCATCGTCTTCAGCGTTCTTCTCCCGGAGGTCCGGTTCATGGGCCTGGACAGCTTCTGGATCGGGTCCATCCTGGTCATCCTGTTCACCGGCATCTACACCATCCTCGGCGGCCTCAAGGCCGTCGCCTACACGGAGGCCATGCAGACCTTCGTGCTGATCATCGGGTCGACCCTGGTGACCTATTTCGGTCTGAAGGCCCTCGGCGGATGGGGTGAGCTGCGGTCGATCGCCGGATCCGAGATGTTCAACCTGTGGAAGCCCCTGGTCCCGGCCGGGATCGAGGGGACCTGGGCGCCGGTCAAAGAGGCCGGCCGGATGGCCTGGTACTTCAACGACAACTATCCGTGGATCGGCATGCTTTTCTGCGCGCCCATCATCGGGCTGTGGTACTGGTGCACGGACCAGTACATCGTCCAGCGGGCCCTCGGGGCCCCGAACGAGCGGGAGGCCCGGCGCGGATCCATCGCCGCGGCTTTCTTCAAGCTCCTGCCCGTCTTCATCTTCATCATCCCCGGCATGATCGCCTTCGCTCTGGCCAAGAGCGGGCAGAGCGCGGCGCTCCAGCAGGAGCTCTTCGGCGCGGGCGGCGAGCTCATCCGGGCCAACGCCCAGAAGGCCTTTCCCTTGCTGGTCACGACCGTCCTGCCCGTCGGAGTGCGGGGCATCGTCGTGGCCGGCCTCCTGGCCGCGCTCATGAGCTCGCTGGCCGGCGTGTTCAACGCCTCCTCGACACTCTTCACCATGGACTTCTACTCGCGGCTGAAGCCCCATGTCTCCCAGGCCCGCCTCGTCCACATGGGCCGGCTGGCCACGACGGTCATGGTCCTCATCGGCCTGGCGTGGATCCCCGTGATCCGGGGCGGAAGGGGCCTCTACGATTACCTCCAGGGCGTCCAGTCCTATCTGGCCCCGCCGATCTTCGTCGTCTTCTTCTTCGGCGTGTTCATGAAACGCCTGAATGCCAAGGGCTGCCTAGCGGCCCTCATCACGGGTTTCTCGCTGGGGCTGTTCCGCCTGGCCGTCGACACCCCGGTCAAGATGGTCGCCGGGTTCAGCTACGCCGAGGGCTCGTTCCTGTGGGTCGTCAATCACATCTTCTTCCAGTACTACAGCCTGATCATCTTCCTCATCAGCCTCGTTGTCATGATCGTCGTCAGCTACCTGACCGAGAAGCCGTCCTACGACAAGATCAGCGGGCTGACCTACGGAACGGTCACGGCGGAGCACAGGAAGGAATCGCGGGCCAGCTGGCAGGCCCGGGACGTCGTCGCCTCGGCCATCGTTCTGGCCCTGATCCTGGCCGCCTATCTCTACTTCAGAGGCTGAGGGGGGGTCGGTTGACCTCCGCGACCAGGCTGGGCCGTCGCCTTCCGGCTCTCTTCCTGATCCTCATCCTCGTCGCTGCGCCGGCGCTGCCCCAGGGGCCGCCGAAGGGCCCGGCTGAAAACCGGCGCTCCGAAAAGGTCGCGGTCGGCGTCGAACGCGTCGAGATCCGCCGGGGGGATTTCACGGCGGCCGGCGCGGACCATTGGACGATCAACGTCCTCATCCTCGATCCGGGCAAGACGCGCCTGGCCCTCGGACGGGCCCGGGACGCGGGGGTCGGCACAGAAACCACGAGCTCCCTGGCCGCCCGCCACGGAGCCACGGCCGCGGTCAACGGCGGTTACTTCCGGACGTCCGGGATCTACCGCGGCGAGCCGGGCGGGATCATGTCCATGGACGGCCGGGTCCTCAGCGAGCCCTCGCGGAAGCGGCCGGGGCTGGCCGTGGCCAACGCCGGCGGGAGGAGCCGGCTGGCCGTCGTGGACATGGCTTTCCGGGCCGAGGTCGTCGCCGGCAGAGGCGACGCCCGGAGAGCGGTCGACGGCGTCAACCGCCCGCGGCTGGAGAACGAGGTCATCGTCTTCACGCCCGAGTTCCACCGGACGACGCTGACCGGCCCGGGCGGCACAGAGGCCGCGATCTCCGGAGGCCGCGTCCTGGCCCTTCACGTCGGGCAGGGCAGCGCCGAGATCCCCGCCGGTGGCTGGGTCGTCTCGGGTCATGGAGGGTCGGCCGGCTGGGTCCGCGAGAACCTCAAGAAGGGCACCCGGGTCGAACTGAGAACGGAGAGCGTCCTGAGCCCCAAACCCTCCTTTGCCCCGGAATTCATCCTCGGCGGCGGGCCCCGCCTTCTCCGCGGGGGGCGGCCGGCCGCATCCTCCGACCCCGGGATCTACAACGCGGGCTTTGCGGACACCCGCCACCCGCGAACGGCCGTGGGCCTGCGCTCCGACGGCCGCATCCTGCTCGTCACGGTGGACGGCCGCCAGCCCGGGATAAGCGTCGGCATGACCATCGCCGAGCTCACCGCCTTGCTCGCCGAGCTCGGCGCCGCCGAGGCCATCAACATGGACGGCGGCGGCTCGACGACCATGGTCGCGAGCGGCCGGGTCGTCAACAGCCCGTCCGACCCCACCGGGGAGCGCCCCGTCGGCGACGCCCTGCTCGTCCTCCTCCGCTGAGCGACCAGGAAGAATACGGGGGGGGGACACGTACCTCTGGTACATGTCCCCGTCCGTGTCCTTGGCCGCGTCCCGGTTCGCTTCGCTCCGGCCAGGGAAGCAGCCGCCCGAGTCGGAAACGTCCATGGCTCCGGCGAAGTTGACGATTGTGAGCCGGGTTGGTATAGTCCGATCTCATGCTCTTCTCACCCCGCCGCGGGACCGGGGACATGTACCGAAGGTACGTGTCCCCGGATTTAGCGTTGACCGAGGAGGCCCCATGGAAAACAAATCCGGTTTCTCGCTCTTAAGGATCTTCCTGCTCGTCGCCGTCATCCTGCCGCTCGCGGCGGGCGCCGGTGTCGCGGCCGCGAAGAAGCCCTTGTCCTACGACGCGTACGACAGCTGGATGTCCATCCGTTCGACCCAGCTGTCGCGCGACGGCCGTTGGCTCGTCTACGCCCTCGTCGCTCAGGAGGGCGACGGCCAGCTCGTCGCCCGAGACCTGCGGACGGACAAGGAGCTCCGGTCCGCGCGCGGCGGCCAGCCGGTCATCACCGTCGACGGCAAGTACGTCGTGTTCACCATCGCCCCGCCCAAGGCGGACGTGGACAAGGCCAAGAAGGACAAGAAAAAGCCCGAGGAGCAGCCCAAGAACGCCCTGGGCATCATGGACCTCCAGACCGGCGAGGTCGTGACCGTCGACCGGGTCAAGAGCTTCAAGGTCCCCGAGGAGTCCAGCGCCCACGTCGCCTACCTTCTCGAGCCGCCGTTGAAGAAGCCTGACGAAAAGAAGGGCGCTGAGAACAAGCCGGAAGCGAAGCCCGAAGCCGAACAGGCCGCCAAACCCGAAGAGGAGAAGAAGGAAGAGCCGAAAAAGGAGGAGAAGAAGAAGGAGCCCGGCAGCGAGCTCGTCGTCCGCGATCTGGCCTCCGGAAAAGAGACGAAGATCGCCGAGGTCGCCGATTACCTCTGGAACAAGCCGGGCACGTGGCTGGCCTGCGCCGTGTCCTCCAAGACGCCGGAGAACGACGGCGCCTTGGCCCTCGAAGCGGCCTCGGGCCGAACGGTCGATCTGCTCAAGGGCTTGGGCAACTACAAGAACCTGACCTTCGACGAGAAGGGCGCGCAGCTGGCGTTCACCAGCGACCGCGACGACTACGCCGCCGAAAGATCGGCCTCCAAGCTCTACCACTGGACAGCTTCCGCGGCGGCGGCGACCGAATTGGCCCCGTCCGCGGCCAAGGGCTTCCCCCCCGGCATGGCCGTCAGCGAGAACGGCCGGCTCGTCTTCTCCAAGGACGGCGGCCGCCTGTTCTTCGGCATCGCCGCGGCCCCCAAGCCGGAGCCCAAGGATGCCCCGGACCCGATCAAGGTCGACATCTGGAGCTGGAAAGACCCCTACCTTCAGCCCATGCAGAAAGCCCAAGCCGACGAGGAGAAAAAACGCACGTGGATGTGCGTCATGCACCTCGGCCCCAAGGACAAGAAATTCGTCCAGCTGGCCGCCGAGGACGTTCCCGACATCAGGCTTTCGGACGACGCGAAACTGGCCCTGGGGATCTCGGACGTCCCGTATCGCCAACTCATCTCCTGGGACCGGAGCTATTTCGACGTTCATCTCGTCGGCCTCTCCGACGGGGCCAGGAAAAAGGTCCTTGAAAAAAGCCCCTTCGTGGCCACTTTTTCTCCCGGCGGCAACTACTTGCTCCGGTTCAACGACGAAGAGAAGCACTGGTACACCTACCGGATCTCGGACGGAAAATGGACGAACGCCACGGCCAGGATCGACGTCCCGCTCGTCGACGAGTCCCATGACTCGCCGAGCGAACCGTATCCCTACGGGAACGCCGGCTGGACGGAGGGCGACGCGTCCGTCCTCATCTACGACCGCTTCGATATCTGGGAGGTCAGCCCCGACGGCGCCAAAACCCGCATGATCACCCAGGGGCTCGGCCGGCGCGACAAAATGGTCTTCCGTTACGCCCGGCTCGACCCGGACCAGAAGGCCGTGCCCGTCAAGGAGCCCCTGCTCCTCAACGTGACCGACGACCGGACCAAGGCCTCGGGCGTCTACCGGGTCAACCTGGCCGTGGACGCGGCACCCGAGAAGGTCGTCATGGCCGACAAGCTCCTCGGCGGCCTGCAGAAGGCCAAGAACGCCGACATCTATGTGTTCACCCAGCAGCGGTTCGAAGAATTCCCGGACCTGTGGACGAGCGACGGGACCTTCGCCGCGCCCCGCAAGGTGAGCGACGCCAACCCCCAGCAAGCCGACTACGTCTGGGGCCGGTCCGAGCTCATCGATTACATCAACAGCGACGGTGTCACTCTCCCGGCCATCCTCATCAAGCCCGAGGATTTCGACCCGTCCCGGAAGTACCCGCTGATGGTCTACATCTACGAGACACTGGCCGGAGGCCTCCACCGCTACGCGACCCCCGGGCCGGGGACGAGCATCAACATCGCCCGCTACGTCAGCAACGGTTACGTCGTCCTCCAGCCCGACATCATCTACGAGATCGGCTACCCGGGGCCGAGCGCCGTCAAGTGCGTCCTGCCGGCCGTCCAGAAGGTCCTCGAAATGGGTTTCATCGACCCCGAGCGCGTCGGCATCCAGGGCCACAGCTGGGGCGGCTATCAGATCTCCTACCTCATCACCCAGACCGACATGTTCGCCGCGGTCCAGGCCGGGGCGTCCGTCGTCAACATGACCAGCGCCTACGGCGGCATCCGCTGGGGCTCCGGCATGTCGCGGGCCTTCCAGTACGAGAAGACCCAGAGCCGGATCGGCGCCCCGCTCTGGGAACGCATCCTCCAGTTCGTCGAGAACTCGCCGCTGTTCTGGGCCGACCGGATCAACACGCCCTACCTGACCATCCACAACGACGAGGACGACGCCGTGCCGTGGTACCAGGGCATCGAGTTCGTCAGCGCCCTGAGGCGGCTCGGCAAGGAGGCCTACATGTTCAACTACAACGGCGAAAAGCACGGCCTCCGCCAGAGGGAGAACCAGAAGCACTGGACCGTCCACCAGGACGAGTTCTTCGACCACTTCCTGCTGGGCAAACCCCGGCCGGAGTGGATGGACAAGGGTGTGCCCTTCCTCGAGCGCGGCAAGCGCGACGTGACGCCCCTCTTCAAGAAGGCGGAGGAAAGGGAGGTGGAGAAATGACGTTCCGGCAGATGGTCACGCTTTATCTCATCACCCTGGCGGTCTTCTTCCTGATCGACATGGTCTGGCTCGGCATCGTGGCCAAAGGTTTCTACCGCAAGCACCTCGGGGCACTGCTGACCCCGAAGGTCAATTGGGCCGCGGCCATGCTCTTCTACCTGCTGTTCATCGTCGGGCTGCTCGTCTTCGCCGTCCGGCCCGCTCTGGTCCAAGGCGCTCCGTTGCAGGCCCTTCTGCTCGGCGCGCTCTTCGGATTGATCTCCTACGCCACCTACGACCTGACCAACCTGGCCACCTTGAAGGACTGGCCCGTCCTGGTCACGGTCGTCGACCTCGCCTGGGGAGCGGCGCTCGGAGGGCTCGTCTCGTTCACGAGCGCGCTGCTCGGACGCTGGCTCCTCAAGCTCTGAAGGCCCAGGCGATCATCTGATCGTCGGGGGCCTTGAGCGGCCGGCCGTCGAACCCGCCGAGGAAGTCCCAGCGGGCGAAGCCGGCGGCCCGCAAGAGGAGCTCGAGCTCGAAGCGGTAGACCCAGCGCTGGAAGGTCGAGAACTTGTGGATTCTCTCCGGGCGCCCCGAGGCGTCGAGCTCCCAGATCTCGATCTCCGACTCCTGGCGCTGGCCGACGATATCCTTTTTTCGCTTGTCCCAGAGTTGGACTTTGCCTCCGCCGGGCCTCGGCGCCTCGTGCTCGAGGACCGCCCCCGTGTCCGGTTCGGACCAATAGGCCGGCCCGGGATAGGACATGTGAAGGACGAGCGCGCCGCCGGGCTCGAGGTGCCCGCGGGCGGCGCGGAGAAAGGCGGTCTGGTCGTCGATCGTCCCGCAATGGGCGAAGCCGTTGAAGGCACAGATGATCCTGGCGTAGCGCCGGCCCATGGCAAAGTCGCCCATATCGGCGACCTCGGCCCGGACGGGCAAGCCGCTCGCGAGGGCCTTGTCCTTCAGCCGGCCGATCATTTGCGGGCTCGAATCGAAGCCGTCGATGTCGGTCCCGGCCTTGAGGATGGGCAGCAGGACCCGGCCCGTGCCGCAGGCGGCTTCGAGCACCGGGCCTTGCGCGCCGCGGGCGACCTCGAGCCAGTAAGGGATGTCGAAATCGAGGGAATCGAAAAGCAGGTCGTAAAGGTCCGGGGCGAAATAGGGGGAAGGGTTCTGGGGATCGCTCATGGGACCCCCATCTTAAACGATGCAGGGGCTCCGCTTCAACCGGACGGTGGAGACCATGGTCTCCCCGGACACGGCTGTGCTAGAATGGGCCCGAAGATCCGGACGGAGGCCGCCCATGAGCATCCCCATTTTTCAGGTCGACGCGTTCGCCGAAGAGCCCTTCAAGGGCAACCCGGCCGGGGTTTGCCTGCTCCGGGGGCCGGCCGAAGCGGATTGGATGCAGAACGTCGCCGCCGAGATGAACCTGGCCGAGACGGCCTTCCCGCTGACCGAGGGCGACGGGTTCCGCCTGCGCTGGTTCACGCCGAAAGTCGAGGTCAAGCTCTGCGGCCACGCAACCCTGGCCACGGCCCACATCCTTTGGGAGCAAGGCGTTCTCTCCCCTGACCGGGAGGCCCGCTTCCAGACCCTGAGCGGGCTCCTGACGGCCCGCCGCGACGGGGACTTGATCGAGCTCGACTTCCCGTCCCGGCCTCCCCTACCCAAGCCGCCGGATTGGGCCGAGGCCGTCGTCGGGGCCCTGGGCCTCAAGCCCGTCTATATCGGCATGAGCGCCGAGGACATCCTGTTCGAGGCGGCCGACGAGGAGGCCGTACGCGCGGTCCAGCCGGACTTCGCGACACTCCGGTCGCTGCCGGCCCGCGGAGTCATCGTCACCAGCCGGTCCTCGGACAAGCGCTTCGACTTCGTCTCCCGCTTTTTCGCCCCGGCCGTCGGCGTCGACGAGGACCCGGTCACCGGGTCGTCCCACACCGTGCTCGTCCCCTACTGGGCCGGCCGGCTGGGAAAACGGTCCTTCACGGCCACCCAGGCTTCGGCCCGAGGCGGCGTCCTGCACTTGCGGCTCGACGGCGATCGCGTCCGCATCGCCGGCCGGGCCGTGACGGTCATCAAGGGCCAGCTCGTCGCCTGAGTTCCGGCGTGCGTGTTCAGAATCCCGTTCCGCCTTCGCGTGGAGACCGGCCTCGGGGCACTTCCGGCTCGGTGTGGACGAGGACCTGTTCGATGGAGGGCATCTCCCTTTTCAGGGCCTCCTCGATGCGCGTCGAAAGGCGATGGGCCTCGACGACCGGGAGGTCCCGGTCGAAGCCGCAGTGAAGGGAAACCGCGAAACGCCCGGCCTGCCGGCGGATGACGATGTTGTGGCAGCAGGACCGACCGGTGA
>JAWOHF010000295.1:0-9509 GCA_046496285.1 Candidatus Aminicenantota bacterium | reverse complement strand
GGGCCGGGCTCGGCGGCTCGCGAAACTCGCGGGATCCAGACCAGCCCTCAGGATAGCAGGCTCAGACATCGCGAGCCGTCCTCTACGAGGAGGCCCTCGTCCGGCCCCCTCTCCGTCTGAATCACCGCTTTAGGCTCCATCGGACGATCCCCTCGGCCCTGGATTTATCGGTCGTCCTCGGTCGCTGCGTCGCTGTCCCTCGCCTCGGGCAAGAGGTGAGGCGAGGCGGTAGATTACGAGGCTGCGGAAGAAGGGGCCGCAGGGGTGTCCTTGACGGGAGCATAAAGCGGTGATTTAGCGGGCCCGGGACGGATATGCGGCCCATTCCCACCAGATCCGGACCGGGAACGCGTGAAGAATCACCGCGCGGACGGAGAGGATACCCCGAGGCCCCTCCGCCTTATGAATAGATCAGGTTTACTAAACCCGGCGTCTCTTCTACAATGGAGAGTCAAAGAGAAGGCCCCAGGATGCTGGACGATACGATCATCGCCATCTCGACGCCGCATGGACACGGCGGGCTGGGCGTTGTCCGCCTCAGCGGCAAGGAGGCCCTGGCGGCCGCCGGCCGGATCTTCAGGCCCAAGGAGAGGGTCGGGCGGAGATTCCCGGCGCGGAGGGCCGTCTTCGGGCAAGTCTGCGAAGGACCCGACGGGCCACCCCTGGATGAGGCCTTCCTGACCTATTTCAAGGCCCCTCGCTCCTATACGGGGGAGGACGTCGTCGAGCTGAGCTGCCACGGTAGCCCGGCCGTCCTGGGTGAGGTCGTCCGCCTGGGGATGCAAGCCGGGGCCAGGCTGGCCCAGCCGGGGGAATTCACGCTCAGGGCCTACGTCAACGGCCGGATCGACATCCTCCAGGCGGAGGCCGTCAACGACTTTATCCGGGCTTCCTCCCTGGCCCAAGCGCGCATCTCCTTCCGGCAGCTTTCGGGGAGCCTTTCCAAGCGCATGGCCCGGCTCCGGAGGGGCCTCGTCCGCCTGAGCGCGCAGCTGGAAGCCGCGATCGAATTTCCCGAGGAGGGGCTGCGGGCGGCCCCCGGGGGCCGATCCCGTTCACTCCAAGCCCTGATCGCCGATGTTCGGAACCTGGTGGCGGGTTACGACGTGGGCCGGGCCCTCGGCGAAGGCCTGACCGTGGCCATCACCGGACGGACAAACGTCGGCAAATCGACCCTGTTCAACGCTCTTCTCGAGGAGGACCGGGCCATCGTCACCCCCTACCCGGGAACGACAAGGGATTACTTGAGGGAAAAGATCGTCGTGGAGGACTTCGTTTTCAATCTGGTCGACATGGCCGGCCTGGGGAAAGCGGCCCACCCCGTGGAAAGAACGGGCATCGCCCGGGGAGAAAGGATCGCCCGTGGAGCCGACGGCCTGCTTATCGTGCTCGACGCCTCCCGGGGGGGAACGGCCGAGGACGAACGCCTCCTGAGAAGGTATCGGAGCAGGAAAAAGCTCGTTGTCTTGAACAAAACGGACCTTCCCGTCAGGATGGACAAGAACAAGGTGGCCGCCTTGGCCGGCGGCGCGCCCATGGTCGAAGTCTCGGCCCTCAAGGGCCGGAACATCGCCGGGCTCAAGAAAGAGCTTCTCCAGGCCCTGGCCCCGGGGCGAGTGGACACAGATGAGGTCATTCTCCACGCCAGGCAGAAGGACACCCTCCGGGATATCCTCCAATGCCTGGAAAGGACGGAGGGGCTCCTCGGGGCCGGGCACTCCGAGGAGATCTGCGCGGAGGAGGTCCGCAAAGCCCTCGAGCTCGTCGGGCGCCTGACCGGAGAGGTCCGGGCCGACGAGGTCCTTGAGGATATTTTCGGTCGGTTCTGCGTGGGAAAGTAGCGGGGGCGGCAGCCGGCATGAGCAAGGACGGTAGATACGACGTCGTCGTGGTCGGGGCGGGGCACGCCGGATGCGAGGCCGCCGCCGCCGTCTGCGGCCTGGGGCTCGAGGCCTGCCTGGTCACGATCCACCTGGAGACGATCGCCCAGATGTCCTGCAATCCGGCCATCGGAGGGCTGGCCAAGGGACATCTGGTGCGCGAGATAGACGCTCTGGGAGGGCTGATGGGCCTGTTGGCCGACGGAACGGGCATCCAGTTCCGGCTCCTCAACAGGAGCCGAGGCGGGGCCGTTCAGGCGCCCCGGGCCCAATGCGACAAGGCGGCCTACAGATTGGCCATGAAGCACCACCTGGAGAGGATCCCCGGGCTGACGATATTCCAGGGCATCGCCTCGGAGATCCTGGTCGAGAAAGGCCGGGCCCGGGGTATCAAGACCCTGGAGGGGACCCGCATCGAGGGAAAGACGGTCATTCTGACCCCCGGGACCTTTCTGAACGGCGTCATCCATATCGGGCTCGAGAGTTACCCTGCCGGCCGGGCCAACGAGCCGCCTTCGGTCCATCTGGCGGAGCAGCTGAGAGCCCTGGGATTCAAGATCTTCCGGCTCAAGACCGGAACCCCCATGCGTTTGGACGGGAACACCGTCGAATGGGAGCGTTTCACCCCCCAGCCGGGCGACGAGGAGCCGGTCCCCTTCTCCTATAGGACCCAGGGCCGCCTTCAGAACAAGGTCCTCTGCCATCTCGGATACACCAACGCGGCGACCCACGCCGTGATCCGGGAGAACCTCGACAAGTCCCCTCTTTACGGAGGCAGGATCACCGGAGTCGGCCCCCGTTATTGCCCGTCCATCGAAGACAAAGTCGTCAAATTCCCGCACCGCACCCGCCATCAGTTCTTTCTCGAGCCCGAGGGGCTCGAGACCGCCGAGATCTACATCAACGGGATCTCCTCGAGCTTGCCGTTCGAGGTCCAGAAAGGGATCCTCCGAACCATACCCGGCCTCGACGGGACGAAGATCCTGAGACCGGCCTACGGCATAGAATACGACGCCGTTTCCCCGACCGAGCTGGCCCATACCCTGGAAAGCAGGAGGATCGGCGGCCTTTACCTGGCCGGGCAGATAAACGGCACTTCCGGCTACGAAGAGGCGGCCGCCCAAGGGCTCATGGCCGGGATAAACGCCGCCTTGGCCCTGATGAAAAAGCCTCCCTTCATCTTGAGACGGGATGAGGCGTATATCGGGGTCCTCATCGACGACCTGGTGACCAAAGGCGTCGAGGAACCTTATCGTCTGTTCACGTCCAGGGCCGAACATCGGCTCCTTCTCAGGATCGACAATGCCGACCTGAGGCTTATGAAATACGGGCGCGAATTCGGGCTGATATCCGAGGAAACCTGGCGAAGCTACGAGGAAAAGCGGCAGAGAGTGGGGGAAATGCTGACTCTTCTGAGAAGCAAAAAGACGGGAACGGGGGCCAAAGGCCGGATCTCCCTTTACGACAGGCTAAAAAAACCCGAAGTCTGCTTGAGAAATATCCTGGAATTAGGGAACATTTCTGCTACAATCAACGATGAGGAAACAAGATTCATTGAATCCGAAGTGAAGTATGAAGGCTACATTCGAAAACAGGACAAAGAGATCGCAAAATCCGTGAAAAAAGCCCATATGGCGATCCCGGCCGAGATGGACTTCGCCAAGGTCCCAGGATTGACCAAAGAAGCCGTCGAGAAGCTGGGAGCGGCCAGGCCGGCAACGCTGGGAGAAGCCGGGAGGATCCCCGGGATGACCCCGGCAACGGTTCAGAGCGTCGCCCTGTACATGGAGATAACAGGCAGAAAGGCCGCCCGAAGGGGCGGTGTTTCACGTGGAACATGCCCGGAAGATGAATAAGGTCATTGCGGTCGCCAATCAGAAAGGGGGCGTCGGAAAGACGACCACGGCCATCAATCTCTCGGCGTGCCTGGCCCTCAAGGGAAAGCGGACGCTCCTGATCGATCTCGACCCGCAGGGGATGTCGACGCTGGGCCTGGCCAAGCCCAAGGAAACAGGCAAAGGGATCTACCAGGCCATGATGAACGGCCGGGGGCTGATGGACTGCGTTTTCGGGACCGAGGTCGATAATTTCTATCTTTGTCCCTGTTCTCCAGAGCTTTCCGGCATCGAAGCCGAGCTCTACCCGGCGGAAAACAGGGAAAGACGGCTTATCGATGCCGTCGATAAGGCGAGGCGTTATTTCAACTTCATCCTGATCGATTGCCCTCCCTCCCTCGGCTTTCTGACCATCAACGCCCTAACAGCCGCCGACTCCCTGATCATCCCCGTTCAGACGGAATTCTTTTGCATGGAGGGCATCCCCGACCTTTTCCAGACGCTGGAAACCGTCCGGACCTATTTTAACCCCAAGCTGGCCATCGAGGGCATCCTCCTGACGATGTTCGACGAGCGGACCAACCTTTCGAAACAAGTCGCCGAAGAGATCCGGAAATCTCTCAAGCACATCCTTTTCGAATCCGTCATTCCCCGGAGCATCCGCCTGGCCGAGGCCCCCAGCTTCGGAAAGCCCGTTGTCCTGTACGATATAAGATCCAAGGGATCTGAAGCCTACATCAATCTCGCAGAGGAGATCCTTAGACGATGAGCAAAAAAGCCCTGGGGAAAGGCCTGGGCGCCTTCATCCCCGAAGAATTCAGCATTTTGAAAGACGAACGATTCGCCGAGATCGACCTCGAGCAGATCAAAGCCAACCCCTTTCAACCACGCATGAAGTTCGACG
Source organism: Candidatus Aminicenantota bacterium (assembly GCA_046496285.1). Classification (GTDB taxonomy): domain Bacteria; phylum Acidobacteriota; class Aminicenantia; order Aminicenantales; family Saccharicenantaceae; genus RBG-16-66-30. Next base: position 4,890 of record JAWOHF010000295.1, on the reverse strand, counting down.
ACCAAACCATCGAAGGGCTGGCCCAGTCGATCCGCGAGTCGGGTGTCGTCCAGCCGGTGATCGTCGTTCCCGAGGAAGATCATTACAAGATCATCGTCGGGGAGAGGAGGTGGCGGGCGGCCCAGAAGGCCGGCTTGAGGAAGTTACCGGTCCTCATCCGGAACATCCCGAAAGACAAGCAGCTGGAGATCTCGCTCATCGAGAACATCCATCGGGAGGAGCTGAATCCTCTCGAGATCGCCCAGGCCTATCAACGGCTCATCGAAGAGCAAAAATACACTCAGCAGGAGCTGGCTGACAAGGTCGGAATGGACAGGACCTCGGTGACGAATTACCTCCGTCTCCTGAAGCTTCCTCGGGAGATCCAGGATCACGTGAGCAACGAAACGATCTCGATGGGACATGCCCGGGCCCTGCTGGCTCTGGACGATGCGGCCGGGCAGCTCTTTGCCTGCCGGCAGATCATCGACCGGAGCCTCTCTGTCCGGAACACGGAGAAGCTCGTCAACCGCCTGAAGGAACGGGCCCCCCGGGCCCAGAGAAAGCTCGAGGACCCGGACCTTCACGCTCTCCAGGAAGAGATGCTGAAGTTGCTGGGGACGAAAGTCCTCATTTCCGGAAACCGGAACAAAGGCGTCCTGAAGATCTTCTATTTTTCGATGGACGACCTCAATCGGCTGTATGAGGGCCTCAAAGGAGTTGCTTCATGAAAGACAAACCGAGAGAGCTCAACGAATCGAGGCTGGCCGGCCTGATCGACCAGGAGTCGGAGTTCAGGGGAGACCTGATCTTCAAAGGCTCGTTCCGCATCGAGGGCTATCTCAAGGGAACGATCACCTCGGACGCGCTGCTCATCGTCGGCGAAAAGGGCAAAGTCGAAGCGGACGTCAAAGTGGGCCAGCTCGTCGTGAACGGCGAGGTCCGCGGCACGCTGCAGGCGACCGAGAGGGTCGAGATCCACGACAAAGGCCGCGTTTTCGGGACCATCCTCTCTCCGAAGCTCGTGGTGGAGGAAGGGGCCTATCTCGAAGCCACGTGCCAGACGCAGGCCGCTCCGCAGCCGGCCCCCCCGAAACAGAAGGACCCGGGCGAAACCAAGGCCTGAGGCCGCTCGGCCGGCCGTCGATCCGTTTTCCTTGAGTCCGGGCGGGCCGAAGGCTATAATCGTGGGAACCGAAAAGAGATAGACATAGCCATGACCAAATACATCTTCGTCACCGGAGGGGTCATTTCGGGGCTGGGCAAGGGGATCGCCTCGGCCTCCATGGGGATGCTCCTGGAGAGCCACGGGTACCGGATCACCATCCAGAAATTCGATCCCTACCTCAACGTCGACCCCGGCACGATGAGCCCGTTCCAACACGGCGAGGTCTTCGTGACGGACGACGGAGCGGAAACGGACCTCGATCTCGGACACTACGAGAGATTCACGTCGACCCGGACGACCAGGGCCCACAACTGGACGGCCGGCAAGATCTACGAATCGCTCCTTCGCAAGGAGCGCAAGGGCGAGTATCTAGGAAAGACGGTCCAGGTCATCCCCCATCTCACGGACGAGATCAAAGGCGCTTTCAAGGCCGTGTCGGAAGGCAACGACATTGTCATCTGCGAGATCGGCGGGACGGTGGGCGACATCGAGAGCCTGCCCTTCCTCGAAGCCACGCGCCAGATGAGGTTGTCCCTGGGGAGCGCCAATACGCTGTTCGTGCACCTGACGCTCGTCCCCTTCGTCGGGGCGTCGGGGGAGCTCAAGACAAAGCCCACGCAGCACAGCGTCAAGGAGCTGCGGGCCATCGGCATCCAGCCCGACATCCTCCTCTGCCGGACGGGCCGCGAGCTTTCGGCGGGCATCCGATCGAAGATCGCCCTGTTCACCAACGTTCCCCTGGAGGCGGTCATTGCCGCCAGGGACGTCGAAAGCATCTACGACATCCCCTTGAATTTCGCCCGGGAGGGGCTGGACGCTATCCTCCTCCGGCTGCTCGAGCTCCCCCGGCGGAAGAACAGCCTTTCACGCTGGGAGTCCATGGTCGACCGGATCAAGAAGCCCAAGGACCAGGTGGACATCGCCCTGGTCGGCAAGTATGCGGGGCTCCATGATTCTTACATGAGCCTGAACCAGGCCCTGGTCCACGGAGGGCTTGCCCACCGGCTCAAGGTCAACATCGACTGGATCGAGGCCGAAGCCCTGGAACGGGAGGCCCCCGCTTCGATCCTGGGGAGAAAGGACGGCATCCTCGTCCCCGGAGGCTTCGGCAAGCGCGGCATCGAGGGCAAGATCCGGGCCATCACGTACGCCCGGAAAAAAAAGGTCCCGTTCTTCGGCATCTGTCTCGGCATGCAATGCGCTTCGATCGAATACGCCCGATCCGTGGCCGGCCTCGACTGTGCCAATAGCACGGAATTCGAGCCCGATACTCCCCACAAGATCATCGTCAAGTGGCGGGAGCTGGCCAAGGACTTCGACATGGGCGGGACGATGCGGCTGGGAGCTTACCGTTGCGACCTGCGGAAAGGATCGCTGGCCCACAAAGCCTACGGCGTCCGCAAGATATCGGAAAGGCATCGGCACCGCTACGAGTTCAATCCACATTTTCAGGAGGCGTTGGCCTCAGCGGGGTTGATCTTTTCGGGCCATAACCCGGATTATGGGCTGGTGGAGATCGTCGAGGCTCCGGACCATCCCTGGTTCCTGGGTTGCCAGTTCCATCCGGAGTTCAAGTCCAAGCCCCTGGCCCCTCATCCCTTGTTCAAGTCTTTCATCGGCGCCGGATATGCCCACCGTCTTCGCAGAAAGGCGCGGTAGACATATATCTTATTGATAATAAATAGTTTATACACATAGGCGTGAAGAGTAGGAAAGGAGGAGGGCGTGGACATCAACTCCAAGATCTTCAGGGAATACGACATCCGCGGCATCGTCGGCCGGGACCTGGATGAGATTCTCGTCGGGGCCCTGGGGCGGTCCATGGGCACGTATTTTCAGGCCCGGGGCATGAAGGACGTGGCCGTCGGCCGGGACTGCCGCCTGAGCTCGCCGTCGTTCGCCAAGGCCCTCACCGCAGGTCTCCTGGCCACGGGCTGCGACGTCACCGACATCGGGGTCGTCCCGACGCCGCTCCTCTATTTTTCTGTCTTTCACATGAAGAAGGAGGCCGGGGTCATGATCACCGGCTCCCACAACCCCCCGGAACACAACGGGTTCAAGATGATGGCCGGCCACGACACCCTTTACGGGCCCGATATCCAGGAGCTCCTCGACATCGCCCGGAAGGGCCTGTTCGCCAAAGGGGCAGGGCGCGCTTCGACCCTCGACATCGTTCCCGAATACATCCGTTATGTCTCCGGCAACGTCCGGCTGTCGCGGGGGATCAAGGTCGTCATCGACGCCGGCAACGGCACGGGCGGCTCGGTGGCCGTCCCGCTCTTCCGGAAAATGGGGTGCGAGGTCATCGACATTTTCTGCGAGATGGACGGCCGCTTCCCCAACCATCACCCGGACCCGACGCTCCCGGAGGCCATGGAAGCGCTCATCCGCAAGGTCCGGGAAACGGGGGCCGAGCTCGGTGTCGGCTACGACGGCGACGCCGACAGGCTGGGCGTTGTCGACGACCAGGGGAAGATCATCTGGGGCGACAAGCTCCTCATCGTCTTCGCCAGGGACATCCTCGCCGCCAGGCCAGGTTCGGCCGTCATCTCCGAGGTCAAAGCCTCCCAAGTCCTCTACGACGAGATCGAAAGGCTGGGTGGGCGGCCCATCATGTGGCGGACCGGCCACTCCCTGATCAAGAAAAAGATCAGAGAGGAGAAGGCCCCCCTGGCCGGGGAGATGAGCGGTCACATCTTTTTTGCCGACCGCTGGTACGGCTTCGACGACGCCATCTACGCGACGGCCCGGCTGCTCGAGATCCTGTCGCGGTCGACGGCCCGGCTGTCGACGATGCTGTCCGACCTCCCCAAGACCTATTCGACGCCGGAGATCAGGATCTACGCGTCCGACGAGGTCAAGTTCGAGATCGTCGAGCAGGCCCGCCGCGAGCTGGCCGCGAAATATCCGGTCATCGACATCGACGGCGTCCGGGCCATTTTCCCCCGCGGCTGGGGCCTCGTCCGGGCCTCCAACACCCAGGCCGTCATCGTCCTGCGCTTCGAAGCCGACACCGAAGAGGCTCTGGCCGCGATCCAGAAGGAGGTCCGGGGACTGCTCGAGAAGATCATCAGCCGCCTCGGGAAGCCATGAGCCGGCCGGACCGCAGTCCGCGCCCGAAAAAGCCCTTGCGCGACGTCCGCGCGGTCATCCTGGCCGGCGGGCGGGGAACGCGCTTCTGGCCGCTCGGGCGGGCGGACAAACCCAAGCAATTCCTGCAGATCGCCGGTCGGGCGACGATGATCGAGGAGACCGTGAGGCGGATCCGTCCGCTCGTCCCTCTTCGCAAGGTCTACACGGTCGCCGACGCCGTCCAGACCCGGCGCGTCAGGAAGCTGTTCCCGGCCCTGCCGGCGGCCAACATGATCGTCGAGCCGGTGGCCAGGAATACAGGTCCCGCGCTGGCCCTGGCGACGGCCCGGATCTGGCTGGACAACCCGGAGGCCGTCGTCGTCGCCCTGCCCGCCGATCATCTCATCAAAGACGAAAAACGGTTCCTGCGCAAGCTCGGGAGCGCGGTCGAGATATCGGCCCGGGCCGGGGCCATGGTCATCTTCGGGATCCCGCCGACCTATCCGGCCACGGGATACGGCTATATCCGGTTCGAGAGGGAGCGGCCGCGGACGTGCGGGCGGGAGGCTTTCTATCCCGTCCGGGCCTTCAAGGAAAAACCGAGCGTCGAGCTGGCCGACGAGTTCCTGGCCGCCGGGGATTGCGCCTGGAACTCGGGCATATTCGTCTGG
>JAWOHF010000252.1:0-3824 GCA_046496285.1 Candidatus Aminicenantota bacterium | reverse complement strand
TTGAAAGAATTCTGCTTGGGATTGAATTCGAGGAGCCGGTGGATGGTCCTCGCGTCGCGCCCCGTCGTTTCCGAGAGGCGTTTGGCGGCCCGTCCCGTGGGCGCGGCCAAGAGGACCTCCTTGCCCCACCGCTGGAAGACGTCGACGACGGCCCGGATGATGGTCGTCTTCCCGGTCCCGGGCCCGCCGGTGATGACCAGGATCTTGCGCTCGAAGCTCTCCCGGATGGCTTGTCGCTGAAGGGCGGAGAAAACCAGCCCGAGCTCCTTTTCCGTCTCCGCCATGGCCTGCCCCAGGTCGATGTCGGGGGGCCTGCAGGGGAACCCGGCCAGCGCGTGGATGGAGCGCACGACCTCCTCCTGGGCCTGGAAATAGAACGGCAGGTAGAGGGCCCGGCCCCCTTCGAATTCCTCGGCGACGACGTTCTTGCCCTGCAGCAGGATGTCGAGGGCCCGGTCCGCTTTGTCCCCTTCGACACAGAGGTCCAGAACACACTTGGCCCGGACGTCCGCGGCCAGGGAGAAGACGTGCCCCTGCTCGTTGTCCTTTTCGAGAAGGTAGAGGATATAGGCCTTGACCCGCTCGATCGACCCGGGGTCCATCCCCAGCTTGAGAGCGAGCTGGTCGGCGGTCTTGAAGCCGACGCCCCAGATGTCCAGGCTCAGCTGGTAGGGGCTCGTCTTGAGGACGGTGAAGGACCGGTCGCCGTACTGCCGGTAGATCTTGGTGGCCAGGTTGGTCGAGACATTGTGGTCCTGGAGGAACATGATGAGATCGCGGATGTCCTGGTGCTCGGCCCAGGACTTGCGGATCTCCGCCAGCTTGACCCGCCCGACGCCCTCGACCTCGAGGAGCCGTTCGGGTTCGCTCGTCAGGACGTCGACCGTCCCGGCCCCGAAGACCTTGACGATGCGCGTGGCCAGGACCGGTCCGATGCCGTGGACCAGACCCGAGGCCAGGAATTTTTCGATGCCGTGGGCCGAGGCGGGCAGGGTCAGGGCGAAGTGCTCGACGCGGAACTGCTGCCCGAAGCGGGGATTGAGCTCCCACTGTCCTTTGACCCGCAGAACCTCTCCCGGCGACAGCGGCGGAAAGGCCCCGACGATGGTCATGGCCTGTCCCCCGTCCGGGAGGAAGCGGCACACGGTGTAGCCGTTGTCGGGATTGTAGAAGACGATCTGGTCGACGGTGCCCTCGACGGACTCCTGACCGGTGATGAGCGCGGCCTTCGCGGCCTTCTTCACGCGATCCTCATGTCGGCTCCATCTTAAGTTGAATCCCCCCGCCGGTCAACTCCGCTCCGGCTCTCCACGGGATCCCCTGCCTCGGGACGGTTCCTCTCGCGGCGCACCCCCGTCCGTGCTCGCCGCTCCAAAGCGCTCTTCGGCATCAGCGGCTGCGCGCGGGCGGGGGGCCCCCGCGCCGCTGCGTCTCCGTCCCTCGCAAGGCAGCGGGCAGGGAATAACGCCGTGCCACCCGCCGTCCGGGAGCGGGCTCTGTCTAGCGGCGGTGGATGGCCAGGATGTCGGAGAGGATGGAGAAGCCGGTCTCGGTCTTTCCGGCGCCGGCGCCCTGGATGGTGACCTTGCCCATGAGGTCGGTCTCCAGGGTCAGCGCGTTGTGGGCGCCCATGACCCCGGCCAGCGGGTCGGACATGGGGAGCTTCTGCGGGGAGACGACGGCCTTGACCACCCCGCCTTCCTTCTTCGCGTGGGCGATGAGCTTGTAGCGGAAGCCCCCGGCCTTGGCGGCCTCGACGTCGGCCTTGGTGATGGCCGAGATCCCCTTGCAGGGGACCTCGGACGTCTTGAGCGCGCCCCCGAACAGGACGTTGGAGAGGATGACGATCTTAGCCAGGGCATCGAAGCCCTCGACGTCGGCCGTCGGGTCGGCCTCGGCGTAGCCCAGTTTCTGGGCCAGGGCCAGAGCGTCCCCGTAGTCCATGCCCTCGGTCTCCATCTTGGTCAGGATGAAGTTGGTCGTCCCGTTGAGGATGCCTTTGACCTCGCGGACGTCGTTGCCGGCCAGGCCGCATTCGACGAGGTGGAAGACGGGGGTCCCGCTCATGACCGTGCCCTCGATCCGGAACTGGAGGCCGTTCTGGCGGGCCATTTCGCGGATCTCCTTGTAATGGAGGGCGGCCGGGCCCTTGTTGGAGGTCACCACGTGCTTGCCGAGCCGCAGGGCCTTCTTGATGTAGCTCGCGGCCGGCTCGCCGGTCTTGATGTCGGTATAGGTGAGCTCGGCGATGATCCCGGCGTCTGTCTTCTCGATCATGTCCAGGGGATCGAGCGCCTCGGTCTGCCCGGGAGCGGCCTTGGGGTAGTCGGAGAGGTTCTTGCCTTTTCCCAGGAGGTCCAGCACGGCGGGAATGTCGATGCCTTCGGGGACGAGGAGGGTCCCGCGGATCTTGTCGGTGATGGCCACGACCCGGGCCTCGAAGCCGAACACGTCGCGGAGGTGGTCCTTTTTATCGTGGAGAATGCCGAGAAGCCCCTGCCCGACCGTGCCGCAGCCGATCAGCCCTATCTTGTGTTCCATATCCGTCCTCCCTTCACTCGTTTCGCACGGGCCACTATAACACACGCCGCGGCCCAATAAAAAGGTTCTTCTCCCGTTTCCGGGGAGATCAGGATATGGATTGGGGTTTGGGGGGCAAGGGGGGATATCCATCGGCGAGAATACACCCTAGAGGATCCCCGGAGAAGGGAGAAGAACCAAAAAAAAGGGCCGCCCCTCGCGAGGAAGGGCGGCCCTTCGCGCTTACGCTTTCAGGAAATGGCGCTTACTTGTCGGCCGGAGGGTTCTCCTTGAGGAAATTCTCGAGCCACTCGGTGGTCACGGATTTCGGCCGCTCGATGGGCAGGCCGAGGGCCCGGTCCCAGACGAGCTGGGCCAGGACGCCGAGGGCCCGGGAGACGCCGAAGAGCACCGTGTAGAAGTCGAACTCGACGAGGCCGAACTTGTAGAGCAGGACGCCGGAGTGGGCGTCGACGTTCGGCCAGGGGTTCTTGGTCTTGCCCTGCTTGGTCAGGACGTCGGGGGCGACCTCGTAGACCAGGCTGACGACCTTGAAGAGATCGTAGTCGGGCATGTGCTTGAGGGCGAATTCCCTCTGGGCCACGTAGCGGGGGTCGGTCTTGCGGAGAACGGCGTGGCCGTAACCGGGGATGACCCGGCCGCCGTTGAGCGTGTCCCACATGTACTTCTCGAGCTGTTCCTTGCTTGGCACGCCGCCCAGTTCCTTCATCAGGTCCATGATCCAGATCAGGACTTCCTGGTTGGCCAGCCCGTGGAGCGGTCCGGCCAGGCCGTTCATGCCGGCGGACAGGGAGTAGTAGGCATCGGACAGGGCCGAGCCGACGAGGGCGGCCATGATCATCCCGGGCGTGCAGATCCCGCACTGGGCGCCGCCGTGTGTGGCAAACGCACGCTGCAGCGGATGGCTCCCGCGGAGGCTCTCGATGGTCCTGATGCTCGAGCCCGCGATCTGCACGACGGGAACGAGGCACGAGTTGACGGCCCTTCCATCCACCAGCACCGTGCACGCGCCGCACTCCCCCTCGCCGCAGCCCTCTTTCGTACCGGTCAGGCCACAGTCTTCACGCAGCACGTCGAGGAGCCGCTTCATGGGATGGACGCGGAGGGTGGTCCGCTTCCCGTTCAGCGTGAACGTGATGGGCGCGTGCACGGCCCGTTTCACGCGCGCCTCTCTTTCGAACCGGGACTCGGGACCCGGGATTGGGGATTGGCTGAGCTGCGGCTCCGCCGGAAGCGGGGATTGGGGATTGGGGATTGGGGATTGGTTGAACTGATCCCCGGTC
>JAWOHF010000199.1:0-6078 GCA_046496285.1 Candidatus Aminicenantota bacterium | reverse complement strand
GTCCTCCTCGATCCGCAGGAGACAGAGATCGCCGAGTAGGCGGCGATCGAACTTGAAGAAGACCCGCAGCCTCTTGGGGATGGTGAAGACGATCTGGTGTTGTCAAGGGTCATCGGGCCGGCCGCGCAGCCGCGAGAACGCGGCCCGGTCGTCACGAGCGTAGCCCCCGCGAAAGACGATCTCCGCAAGGGAAAGCCCCTCGATCTTCTTTGTCAGGCCGATCTCGAGGTCTATTCAGCCCACCGGCTCTCTCTTCAGGAACCACCTGGCCCGCTGCTCCTTGTCCTTATCGGCGGTCTGGAGGGCTTGTTCGAGCAGGATCCGCTGGGTGTCCCCGGAAAGGGCGTTCAGGACGGCATCCCGGAGACAGCGGGCATCGTGGCCGCAGAGGAACCTGGCGCCTCCTTCCATCTCGAACTCGCTGAGGTCCGGCCTGCTTAGCGCGCTGACCAGGTCCTCTTCGGGAATGCCGAGCAGGAGCTTATCGGCGATCCGTTCGTAGTCGCAAAAGCCCGTCCAGACCCCTTTCCCGGATCCATACCACCCGAATAGCGCGAGCGCCCGCGCGGTCCCATCGGGGTAGGTAGCCCTCATCGCAGCATGGAGATTCTCCATGCCGGCGTAAGGTGACTCCTCTTCCTTGTTGGGATCAATGTCCACGTTGGGGCCCGCCGCCGCTGCGGCCACAGGGTTGGCGACATACGATGCCCAGGCTGCCCGCTGGGCCATGGCTTCGACGAAAGGATTGAGGCATAACGGCATCTTCTCCAACCATCGTTGCCAGTCGCGATCGCGCTCGGCGGCGGCGAGGCGGTCCTTGTGGAAATCCTCTAAGGGATAGCTCACACCCCGCGCGGCCAGCCAGTCGAGAAGCAGCGGGCCGTTGATGAGCTCGGCGTCGTCCTTCCAAAAACCCCAGCGGATCATGTGCCCGTGATGACACGTGATGATGGCTAATCGCTCCGACGACTCCCCAAGGAGCTCGATCGTCGGATCGCCGAAGCACATGCAGTGGCCCGCGGGGCCGTCCTTGATCCGCAAAGCTTCGGACAGGGTATCGAAGTCTCCCTGGCCGTCGGCTTCCAGAAGCAGCTCTCCGCCCGGCTCCTTGCCGAAGCTCCCTCCCTTGTAGACACGGACTTTTCGGACCGATCTGAAAAGAACGTCGAGCGACTCCTGACAAGGCGCGGGGGCTGTCGACCGCAGGTAATCCACCGTCATTTGATCGACGATCGAGATCCCGCCGTCCGGCCTTCTAAACTTGTAGAAGCCGACCGGCAGCTTCTCGAAAGGCTTCAGTTTCGCTCGCAGCCGGTCGAATAGTCTCATGAGATTCCCCCCTATCGCCCTATGACCGGACGCTACTCCAAACAGGGCCTGCATGGCAATGGGCGAGGGGAACGGTCTTCTTGTCGCGCTTTAAGGATAAGCATTTCCTTTTTCCGCGGCATGTTGAATTCCCGCCCTTGGCGCTGAATTCCCCCTCCCGGCATTGAACTTGCCCCCCCATCCATGGCGGAACCGTACCCCCGGCCGGGCGGCGATGTCAATGGCCGCGAAAACCGCCTCCGAAGATCCAACAGGGGCAAGAAACCCCGCCGCGGTCGGAACCCGTCCGGGGCGTTGACAGACGGCGGGCGCGGTGGTAGAAACGGCTCATCACCATCATCGGAGGAGACCCCATGAGAACGAAACAGACCCTCGGCATCGCCCTGTCCCTTATGCTCGCGGTCGTGCTCACCGCCCCGGGCGGCCAGGCGCCCCAAGGCCTTTCGACCAACAAGGCGAGCGTCCTGACCATCGCCGTCCAGGGCCGGGTCGCGGCAGCCCAGCCCTCGCGCGGCTATATCGTGACCTGGGACGGCAAGCCCAAGCTGGCCGTCGGCACGGGCGGCATCAACTACAACCTGCGCCTCGGCGACAAGGTGTTCGGCTGGGCGTCGGGCGACCGGGCGACAGTCGGCGTCGCGGCCGAGGCGGTCAGCGACCCCCGCTCCGGCGGCGAGGCCTGGCTGGCCCACGCCTCGATCGGCAACGAGGTCCGGATCACCGGCGGCGCGGGACAAGGCGAGAGAGGGTTCGTCATCGGCAAGTTCGGGAGCTACGTCCTCCTCCAATTCCCCGAGGCGACCGTCGACAAGCTCTCGGTCGGCGACCGGCTCCACGTGAAGGCCAGCGGCTTGGGCCTCGAGATCGACGGCTTCAAGGACGTGTTCATCCACAGCCTGGCGCCCGAGCTCCTGGAGAAGCTCGGCCTGCGCGTCGCTGCCGGCCGGATCGAGGTCCCGGTGGTCAAGTCCATCCCGGCCGAAATCGTCGGCCAGGGCTCGGGCGGCAGGGCGCTCTACGGCAACTGGCACATCCAGACCTGCTACCCGCCCGACATCAAGAGATACGGGCTCGACGAGCTGCGCTTCGGCGACCTCGTCCTGCTCGAGGACACCCAGACCGACTACGGCCGGGGCCATTATGTCGGAGGCGCGACGGTCGGCGTCGTCTGCGCCGGACCGAGCGACGTCTCAGGCCTGGGGATCGGCGTCACGGCCGTCCTTTCGACCCGTTTCGGCAAGCTCGCGGCGCGGATCGACCCCGAGGCGAACATCGCCAAGTACCTCGGGCTGCCTCTCTCGAATGGGGGCGGGCTCGCGGCGACGGCCGCCCCGGCGGCGGCCCAAGCCAAGGCCCGCAAGCCCGTCACGGCCCTCAAGACCAACAAGGACAGCCTGATCGTCACGGCAGTCGAGGGCGTCGTCCAACCCACCTACGCGCCGGAGTACTCCGTGACCTACGACGGCCGGCCCTGGCTCGACCTGGGCATGGCCTCGATCAACTACCGCGTCTCCATCGGCGACTCGGTCTACGGCTGGGCCCAGGGCGACCACGTCGAGCCCGACGTCACCATCCAGGGGCGGGACCGGTCCAACCCCTTCGAGTGCGCGGTGGCCGTGCTGGCCTGCATCGGCAACGAGGCGGAAGTGATCAGCGGCGAGGCCCGCGGCGCCAAGGGCTACTACATCGGCCGGCACGCAGGCTCGGACGACAAGGTTTGGTTCCCCAGGGAGGCCGTCGAGAAGCTGGCCCTCGAAGACCGGGTCCGGGTCAGGGCCAAGGGCCTCGGCCTCAAGATCGAGGGGTTCGAGGACGTCAAGGTGAGCAAGCTCTCGCCCGAGCTCTTCGAGAAGCTGGGCCTATCGATCGAAGGCGGCGAGATCGTCGTCCCGGTCGTCATGGAGGTGCCGGGCCACATCATGGGCTCGGGGATGGGCTACCAGCCGGTGGAATCGCTCGACTACGACATCCAGACGACCTGCCCCGAGATCGTCGAGCGGTACAAGCTCAAGACGCTCAAGCTCGGCGACGTCGTGGCCATCCGGGACCACTCGAACGTCTACTCGCCGGGGCGGCACGTCGGCGCGGTGACCATCGGCACGGTCATCCACGGCTTCAGCGAGATGGCCGGCCACGGCCCGGGCGTCAATCCCATCCTCAGCGCCATGCCCGGCCGGATCAAGGTCAGGATCGACCCCAACGCCAACATCGCCTACCATCTCGGGATCAAGCAGCGGCCGGACTGACGCTGTCTTGCCGCCGGCCGATCGCTATGAAACTGACCGGCCTCCCCTCGCGGTGACCCAGCCCATGTGAGACCGTCAGGTTTTTTTTAGCGCGCGGGCTCAGCGGACGAAGGCGTTGCGGCCGGCGTAGACGGCGTTCGAGCCCAGGTCCTCCTCGATCCGCAGGAGCTGGTTGTATTTCTCGACCCGCTCGCCGCGGCAGGGGGCGCCGGTTTTGAGATGCCCGGTGCCCATGGCCACGGTCAGGTCGGCGATAAAGCTGTCGACGGTCTCGCCGCTTCTGTGCGACACCATGGCCCCCCAGCCGGCCTTGCGGGCCATCTCGATGGCCGCCACGGTCTCGGTCAGCGTCCCGATCTGGTTGAGCTTGATGAGCACGGCGTTGGCCGCCTCCTCCTCGATACCGCGGGCGATGCGCTTGACGTTGGTGACGAACAGGTCGTCGCCGACGAGCTCGATGCGGTCGCCCAGCGTCTTGTTCAGGAGCTTCCAGCCCTCCCAGTCGTCTTCGGCCAGGCCGTCCTCGAGGACTTTGAGCGGGTACTTGCCGACCCAGTCTTCGTACATCCGCACCATTTCGTCCGCCTTGATCTTCCTGTTCTCGGTCCTCAGATTATAGAAGCCATCCTCGTAGATGCTGCTGACGGCCCCGTCGACGGCCAGGACGATGTCGTCTCCGGGCTTGTAGCCGGCCTTCTCGATGGCCTTGAGGATGATCTCGACCGCGTCCGAGTTCTTCTTGAAGGCCGGGGCGAAGCCGCCCTCGTCTCCGACCCCGGTCGACAAGCCGCCGCTCTTGAGCAGGCCCTTCAGCGCGTGGTAGGTCTCGGCCCCCCAGCGCAGGGCTTCCCGGAAATTCGGGGCGCCGACCGGAGCGATCATGAACTCCTGCAGGTCCGTGCTCTGCCAGTTGGCGTGGACCCCGCCGTTGAGGATGTTGAACATCGGCACGGGCAAGAGGTTGGCCGAGGACCCGCCGAGGTAGCGGAAAAGCGGCAGGCCCACGGATGCGGCCGCAGCCCGGGCCACGGCCATGCTGACGCCGAGGATGGCGTTGGCCCCGAGCTTGCTCTTGTTCTCGGTTCCGTCCAGGGTCAGCATGGCCCGGTCCACGCCCGCCTGATCGAGAGCGTTCACCCCCACGATGACCTCGGCGATGTCGATGTTGATGTGCTCGACGGCCTTGAGGACCCCTTTGCCGAGGTAACGGCCTTTATCTTGGTCACGGAGCTCCAGGGCCTCGTAAACGCCCGTGGACGCGCCCGACGGCACGGCCGCCCGGCCCCAGGCCCCGTCGCCGAGGGTGACCTCGGCCTCTACGGTCGGGTTCCCGCGGGAATCGAGGATCTCCCTGGCTTTGACTTTCCTGATGAGTGTCGGCATGGCGCGCTCTCCTTCCTCCTGGGGGTTCGGAAAATTCTATCAGATTCCGGCCGAATTCTCCAACCGGCGGCGGGTCCGAATTGACAACCTCCCCTGACGATGCTAATAAAGGAGGGCAATGAGCGACACGCCCCGCGGCCGCCAGACTGTCCGGAGGGAGATCCCATGGTCATCGTCGAAGTCGTCCTGAAGCTCGTCCTGGCCATCGCCTTGGGAGGCCTGATCGGGCTCGAACGCGAGGCCAGCCAGAAGCCGGCCGGCTTTCGGACAAACATCCTGGTCTGCATCGGGGCGGCCATGATGATGACCATGGCCGGCCTCATCGTGCAGGCCAAAGGCGGCACGGCCGACACCATGATCCGGATGGCCGCGGGCGTCATCACGGGCATCGGGTTCCTCGGCGCCGGGACCATTCTCCATTCCCGCGGCAACGTCGCCGGCCTGACCACGGCCTCGACGATCTGGCTCGTGGCCGGGCTGGGCCTGGTGATCGGCGCAGGCTTCTACGTGCCGGCCCTCATCTTCACGGCCCTGACGATCGCGACCCTGCTTCTTTTCCGCCGGGTCGAGGATTCCTATATCCGGAAGTCGCAATTCCGATATCATCTCAAAGCCAAGGCCCGACCCTACATCCTGTCGAGCCTGCGCAAGCTGGCCCTTCATCACGGGGTCCGGCTGGAGAGCCTGACCATGAAGCAGGAGCAGCAGTCCTACCTCATGGCCTTCGCCTTCTCCGCGTCGGAGGACAAGGAACAGGAGTTCAACCAGGGCCTCCTCGAGCTGGCCGACATCGAAGAGCTGAAGATTGACTGAGCGCCGCCTGCTCCTGGCCACGACCAACCCGGGCAAGATCCGCGAGATGCGGGCCGTCTTCAAGGGTCTGCCCCTAAGGATCGTCGGGCTGGGCGAAGCACTCCCCGGCCTGACGTTCCGCGAGCGCGGCCGGACCTTTCTCGAGAACGCCCGGGCCAAAAGCCTGTTCTACAGCCGCAAGTGGGACGGCCTGACCCTGGCCGAGGATTCGGGTCTCGAGGTCGAGGCCCTCGACGGCGCTCCGGGGGTCATCTCGGCCCGCTTCGCCCGCCCCCGCCCCGGCGACGAGAGCAACAACCGCAAGGTC
>JAWOHF010000273.1:0-18358 GCA_046496285.1 Candidatus Aminicenantota bacterium | reverse complement strand
GATTGACCTGGTAATGGTTTTTATATAGAAAAGTAACGGAAAGAGTTTCATCAATCGGATTCAGCAGCCGGCCTCTTCTGATAACCTGGGTGCCGCCGAATACTGCCAGTTTTATGGGTATAAACTGGTCTGTTTCATACAGGGAATTCTTAGGTTTTAAAAGATGATCCACACTTATTCCGAACCAATGTCTTTCTGTATAGGTAAGTATGGAGGTGGAAAAATCAACATCGCCTGTAGTTTCAAGGGTAGGAGGTTCAATAGTGTTAGGTATAGGGGAAGTTAATTCGTCATTCCAGATCAGCCTGTCGAAATCAAGGCCTGTCTGGGTATAAAAGAAATGAATACCAGGTCGCATATGCCATCCTTCCATTATTTGAAAATCATAGGAATACTGTAGCCCGAAGTTGGTTGTACTTAAATGACCTGAGCCTGCAAGGTCTCTCAACAATAAAATACCAATTCCTGAATTGAAGTTATCAAAGAAATGGTCATATGATAAACCATACGTAACGAATGTGCCGGGAATTGCAGGCCATTGATTTCTGTAGATCATTGACACCCTATCCTGTTGTGTTGCCCCCGCAAAAGAGGGAGCAAGATATAATTTATTGGCATAGAATTGTGTAAAATGCGGATCTTGCTGTCCGAAAGCAAAATGATATGCAAACAGGCTTAAAAGTAATATCGACAGCTTTTTTACCATCTTTCAGGGATGAATCCTTGCAGGAATTAATACACAAATCCAATCTAAACTTTTTCCCGGTTATTGCCATTAATTTTATTCCTGACAGAAAAGCAGAGTGAATGTGTTAAATTAAACGGATTTGCTAAAATATGGTTACATTAGTTTGAAATTATTAATGAAGCAATGTAACGTTCCCTGCGAATACAAAGTTCTCCCCGTTCAGGTATTTCCCTTTCACTTTCCATACATATACACCCTGGGCAGCCATACGTTTGTTAATGTATCCGTCCCAACCTTTGTTTATGTCATTGCTTTCAAATACCAGTTCACCCCAACGATTGTAGATGAACATATAATATTCCAGTACATCATCAGCAACACCCGGAAAGAATACCTGGTTTCTGCTGCCCGGGTCATTTCTGTCATAGTAACCACCGCTTGGCCCACCCGGATTTGGTCTGAATACGTTCGGGAAGATGAATTCTTTTCTGGGAAGCACGAGGATGGCACGTTCTTTTAACAATGTGTCACTGCAATGTTCATTATAAGCAATTAGCTTTACATCCTTCCAACCCGGATGTTCATACACATGAAGAGGTTCATATTCAGTAGAGGTGTTTTGCGAGGATCTTTCTCCTGTGTCTTCATGTATATCACCAAAGTCCCAGAGATAATTGGTGGTTTTGCCTATAGTGAAGTTAAAGAACTTAGCAGGTTTATAATCTTCATAGACGGTATCAGGAGCAAGGCTGAATCCTACATTTGGAGTTTCATACACCTCAATTGTTTCCGAATGTGTGTCTGTTCCTCCCGGACCTGAAACTGTAAGGCCTGGCTCTGCGTGAGGAGAGCCAGGGTCAGCCGGTCGCAGAGATAGGCCAGGTGGGCCAGGAGCAGACGCTTGTCCCAGAGGTCCTCGAGGAAGGTCGTTTCACGCGACACCGACTTGGGGAGCGTCCGGGTGACCAGCGGCCGGCTGTCGAGGCCCCGCGACTGGAGGTAGATGTCGTCGCCGCCCTGGCCGAAGAGCGTCCGCAGGGTCGTCCGCGGCAGTTCCCACAGCTCGCCGATCCGGTGGATGTTCATCAGGCGCAGGACGACCTGGGCCTTGGGGCCGATGCCGGGGAGCTTCTCGATGCCCAAGCCCCGGAGGAACTCCCGCTCCTCCCCCTCCCGGACCTCGAAAAACCCGGCCGGCTTGGCTTTCGAGGTCGCCAGCTTGGCCAGGATCTTGTTGGGCGCCGCCCCGACCGAGACCGAAACGCCGATCTCCCGCTCGACGCGCCGCTTGAGCTCGCGGGCCGCTTCCGTGAACGACGGGTAGAGGTGCCCGCAACGGGTCAGCTCCAGGTAGGCCTCGTCGAGGGAGGCGTCCTCGACGTCGGGGGTCGCGGCGTGGAGGACGCGGAAGAAGCGCTCGGAGAAGGCCTGGTAGACCTGGAAGTTGCCGCGGACGAAGACGCCCTCGGGGCAGAGCTGATAGCACTTGCGCAGGGGCATGCCCGAGTGGACGCCGAACTTGCGGGCCTCGTAGGAGCAGGTCGAGGCCACGCCGCGCTCGTGAGCCAGGCCGCCAACGATGACCGGCTTGCCTTGAAGTGACGGGTCGAGCAGGACCTCGACGGCGGCGAAGAAGGCGTCGATGTCGACGTGGACGACGTAGCGGCGGGGCACGGTCTCTTCCTCCGTCCCGTTCAGTACTTTCTCAGGACGCCGATGACCCGGCCCAGGATCTTGGCCCCCGGCGCTTCGATGGGCTGGAAGGCCGGGTTCTCCGGGACCAGGAACACCTGACCGCTGTCCCGCCTCAGCCGCTTCAGGGTCACCGACCCGTCCTCGAGCATGGCCACGACCATCTCGCCCGAGTTGGCCGTGTTGGTCCGCTCCATGAGGACGTGGTCGCCGTCGTCGATGTAGGCGTCGATCATGCTCTTGCCGTCGGCCCGGATGCAGAAGACGTTGCCCCGCCGGCGCCCGACCATCCAGCTCGGCACGTCCATGGCCTCGCCCGAGACGTCGAAGGCCTCGCGCGGCCCGCCGGCCGGGACGAGGCCGGCCACCGGCACCCGGACCTGGCTTTCGAGGAGGGCCGGAAGCCCGGCCACCCGGACCTCGCCGCCCTCGCGTCGGATGTAGCCCTTCCTCTCCAGGCTCACGAGGTGCTTGAGGACGGCCGAGGGGCTGGGGATGCCGAGGGCCGAGCCCAGCTGCCGGATGGTCGGCGCGTAGCCGTGCCCCAGGATGAATTCCTCCACGGCCTTGAGGACCTTGGCCTGCCTGAGGGTCAGTTCCCGTCTCAATGTGTTTACCATTTTGTTCACCTTTTATAAGATAAGACCAAGGCGAGCGTTTGTCAAGAGGAAAATCGACCAGGGCTTTCTGCTGTGACGTCTCTTCCCTTTTCTCAGAGGACTCGAGTATACTTGTGGCCTATGTTTCTTTCTCAGCCGGAGCAGGGGCTGGACAGGATGAACCGGAGGAGGCGCCATGGGCGATGAAAAGCGACAAGGCTCCCGTTCGTTCGCCGTCGCGGACGTGACCTTTGATCACCGGGGAATGCATTTCCATGCCCGGATCAACGATGTGTCCCAAGGCGGACTATACATAGACACCATTAATCCGCTGCCCGAAGGTTCGATCGTCAGCTTCCAGTTCAGGCTTCCGGGCGATGAATCGGGAACCCCCATCTCGGGCGAGGGACGAGTCGCCTGGAAGGTTCAGCTGCTGGGCATGGGAATCTGTTTCACCCGGCTATCGGATGGGGACCAGGACCGGCTGAGGGCTTATCTTTCGCGCAAATAATCCGCTCGAAGCTTCGTTCAAATGGACCCGAGGCCGTCTCGCGCTACAGCGCGTCGATGATCGCATTGAGGGCCGGGCACGGCCGCAGGGCCGCGTCGACCTTCTTCTTGTCCGGGTGGTAGTAGCCGCCCATGTCCACCGGCCGGCCCTGGACCGCGATCAGGTCGGCGTCGATCTTGGCCGCGTTCTCGCCGAGGGCCTTGGCGATCGGGGCGAACCGGGCCTTGAGCTCCGGGTCCTTGTCCTGGGCGGCCAGGGCCTCGGCCCAGTAGAGGGCCAGATAGAAATGGCTGCCCCGGATGTCGATCTGGCCGACCTTGCGGGCCGGCGACTTTTCATTGTCCAGGAACGTGCCGATGGCCGCGTCGAGGGTCTCGGCCAGGACCTGGGCCTTGGCGTTCTTGAAGGCCGCGGCCAGGTGCTCGAGCGAGGCGCCGAAGGCCGAGAATTCGCCCAGCGAATCCCAGCGCAGGTAGTTGTCCTTCTCGAACTGCTGGACGTGCTTGGGGGCCGAGCCGCCCGCTCCCGTCTCGAACAGCCCGCCGCCGGCGAGCAGCGGGACGATGGACAGCATGTAGGCGCTCGTGCCGATCTCCAGGATCGGGAACAGGTCCGTCAGATAGTCACGAAGGACGTTGCCGGTCACGGAGATCGTGTCCAGACCCTTGCGGATCCGCTCCAGGGAATACTTCATGGCCTCGACGGGGGGCATGGTCTTGATGGTCAGCCCCGTCGTGTCGTGGTCCTTGAGGTATCTCTCGACCTTGGCGATGATCTGGGCGTCGTGGGCCCGGTCCCGGTCGAGCCAGAACACGGCGTGGGCGCCCGTCGCCCGGGTCCTCTTGACGGCCAGCTTGACCCAGTCCCGGATCGGGATGTCCTTGACCCGCGACATCCGCCAGACGTCGCCCGCTTCGACCTTGTGATCCATGAGGACCCGGCCGGCGGCCGTGACGACCCGGACAGTCCCTTCGGAGGGGATCTCGAAGGTCGTCGGGTGGGAGCCGTACTCCTCGGCCTGCTGGGCCATCAGCCCGACGTTGGGGACGCCGCCCATGGTCGCCCGGTCGTAGGCCCCGTGCTCCCGGCAGTCCTCGATCATCGTCTTATAAACCCTCGAATAACAGCGGTCGGGGATCATGGCCTTGGTCTCGTGGAGCTTGCCGTCCGGCCCCCACATCTGGCCCGACTCGCGGACGACGACCGGCATGGAGGCGTCGACGATGATGTCGCTCGGGACGTGGAGGTTGGTGATCCCCTTGTCGGAGTCGACCATGGCCAGCGGAGGCCGCTTGGCGTAAACGGCCTGGATGTCGGCTTCTATCTCGGCCCGCTTGGCCTCGGGTAGGGCCTTGATCTTGGCGTACAGGTCACCAAGGCCGTTGTTGGGATTGAACCCGACCTCCTTGAGGACCGCGGCGTGCTTGGTCAGGGCTTCCTCGTAGAAGACCGAGACGGCGTGCCCGAACAGGACGGGGTCGGAAACCTTCATCATGGTCGCCTTGAGGTGGAGCGACAGCAGCAGGCCTTTGGCCTTGGCGTCCTCGATCTGCTCGGCGTAAAAGGCCCGCAGGGCCTTCACGCTCATGAAGGTCCCGGACAGGATCTCGCCCGGCAGGGCGGTCAGCTTGTCTTTGAAGACCTTGACCGTTCCGTCCGCTGCCTGGAATTCGATCCTGAAGTCCCCGCCCTCATCCATGGTCACGGACTTCTCGTTGCCGTAGAAGTCGCCATGCGTCATGTGGGCGACGTGGGTCTTGGAATCCGGTTTCCAATCGCGCAACGGCAGCTTCTTGGGGTTCTTCTGGGCGTATCTCTTCACGGATACGGGCGCCCGCCGGTCGGAGTTCCCCTGGCGCAGGACCGGGTTGACGGCGCTGCCCAGGACCTTGGCGTAGCGGGCCTGGATCTCCTTCTCGGCCTCGGTCTTGGGGCTCTCGGGATAATCGGGGACCTTGTAGCCTTGTGACTGGAGCTCCTCGATGGCCTCCTGGAGCTGGGGGAGCGAGGCGCTGATGTTCGGCAGCTTGATGATGTTGGCCTCGGGCGTCAGGGCCATCTCGCCCAGCATGGCGAGGTTGTCGGGGATGTGCTGGGCCTCGGTCAGATGATCGGGGAAGTTGGCGATGATCCGGCCGGCAAGCGAGATGTCGCTCAGCACGACGTCGACGCCCGTCCCCTTGGTGAAGCCCTTGATGATCGGCAAAAAGGAGAACGTGGCCAGGTACGGCGCTTCGTCGGTCTCCGTCCAGTAGATCTTGTGGGCGGTCATGAATCCTCCTTGAACTTCGATGGACGATAAAAATCCCCGGCTGGGCGATCCGGCCGGCGGCCCGACGCGAGGCCGCACGGACGTCAACCAAGCCCATCGCCTGGGGGAGTGAGTAAGGTAACCGAAATGGCCCGGAGTGTCAAGGACGCAGGGGCTCTGAAAGCCGCCCGCGGCATCGTTTTTATTTATTTTAAAGTGAATGACGTCAACGAGTTAACTCGCCAAACCAGCGAAAGACCGGGCGGGGCCCGGAAAGCCATGGTATAATATATTCGTTCATAAGCAAAGGGAAACCCCAGCTTTAAACACCTGAATGACTAAAGGAAGGGGCCAGAGGTCCTGATCGGTCACACACTCCTCTCCTTTACGGCGTTCTAAGATCTTTAAAAACCGGGAAGGCTCGGGAGAGCCTTTCCATCGTCGAAAGGAGACGAGAATGAATATCTATGTGGGCAACCTGCCTAGGGCCGTCAACGAGAATGACCTGAGGGAAACCTTCCAGGCGTTCGGTGAAGTGTCGACGGCCTCCATCATCAAGGACAAGTTCAGCGGCGAGTCCCGCGGCTTCGGCTTCATCGAGATGCCGAACAAGGACGAGGCCGAGAAGGCCATCTCCATGCTGAACGGCAAGGACCTGAAGGGCCGGACGGCCACGGTCAACGAGGCCAAGCCGCGCACGGACTCATCGCGGTCCGGCGGTTTCGGCGGCAACCGGCGGTACTAAGACCCCGGAGAGACCGGGGTCGTGAAAACGACTCCACTCAGGGAGCGGCTGAACAAGCCGCTCCCTTTTTTTTTACTCAGTTGTCGCGGCGGACCTCGAGCCGGTCGAGGCCGTGCTCGTTGAATTCCTTCTCGTACCGCTCGACGAGCGGCCGCTCGCGTTCTATGCCCTGCTCGGTGTAGAGCTCCTCGAGGGAGTCCTCGCCGTATTTCCGGACGTAATCGCGATCGGCCATCCGGTAGATGAGCTGGTCCCAGAAGGTGTTGTCGTTGTAGAAATCCGTGATCTCGGCCATCTTCTCCTCGAGTTCCCCGGAGGGGAGGGCCTTGCCGCTGTCCTCTTCGAATTCGACAAAATCGCCCAGGCCGTGCTTCTGGGCCGCCGCAAGAACGAGGCTTTCGACCTCGTCGTATTCCTCGAGGATGTCGTCGGTCCGCCAGTCGTTGGCCATCCTGTTGCCCAGGTAGACGAGCTTGACCAGGGTTTCGAGCTGCTCTTTGGTCAGTTGAATGTTCATGACGACCTCTCTCCTAAAGTGAAAATATACCATGTCCCGGCGATTTCGCCAAACCCGATCCGGCGGGGCGCCCTCGGTTGACAGCCCGGCGGGCCGGGGGTATATTTCCGGAAAATGGGCCCCTGAATACGAGAGGTGAACCTTGAAAAGGATCTACGACGCGGCCAATCTCGTCCTCCTGTTCCTCATCGGAAGCTTCATCCATTCCTGGTATCCCCGGCTGCCGGAGCGCATCCCCACCCACTTCGATTTCGCCGGCAACCCGGACGGATGGAGCGGTCGCGAAGCGTTCTTCGCCCTGGCCGCCTTCCCCTTCGTCATGACCCTGGTCTTCTACGCCCTGATCCGGTTCTTGCCCCGGATCGCTCGGGACCCGCGCCGGTTGAACATCCCCCACAAGGAGGAATTCTTCAAGCTCCCGGAAGAGAAACGGCAGGTCTACTGGGATCTTCTCCGCGAGTTCTTCGCCGGCCTGATGGCCGCCCTCAACCTTCTCTTCTATATCCTGCTCCGCGGCACGGTCCGCATCGCCGCCGGGGAGACCAACCTTCTCCCTTTTAAGGATATGCTGCCCGCGTTCGCGGCCATGGGCCTGATCCTGATATTTTATATGCTCCGCCTGATGAGGACGCCGGGGAAGCTCGTCCGGGGAGAGATCTAGGCCGAAGCCGGAAGGCCCAGGTCGCGCTCGTCAGGATCGACCGAGAGCGCCCCGAACAGCCCGCTCTCCGCCGGGAGGCGAGGCTCAACCCCGCTTGAGAGGCACGATGCCGGCCATCTCCCCGATGACGTTCACCAGGTCCTTGTCGGACGGGACGATGATCTTGGCATTGCTCTGAAGGGCGGTCTCGAGGGCCTGGAGACGACGCAGGATCTGGGCATTGCCGATGAAGTACCTCTCGGCCGCCTCATTGACCAGCCGGATGGCCTCGGCCTCGCCCTGGGCCTCGAGGATCTTGGCCTGCCGGACGCCTTCGGCCTTTTTGATCTCGGCCCGCCGGTCGCCGTCGGCGACGGTCTCGCGGGCCGTGGCGAAGTCGACGGCCGCGATCTTCTCGTTCTCGGCCTTGACGACCTTGTTCATGGTCTCCTGGACGTCCTTGGGTGGGTCGATCTCCTTGAGCTCGGTCCGGACGATGTCGATGCCCCAGCGGCCCGTCTCCGAGGACAGCGTCTTGAGGAGCTCGTCGTTGATCTTGCCCCGCTCGCTGTTGGCGGACTTCAGGGTCAGGGTGCCGATGATGTTGCGCAGGGTCGTCCGGGCCAGGTTGACGATCTGCCACTGGAACTTATTGACGTTGTACTGGGAGGCCTTGACGCTCGTCTCGTCCTCTTTGACCCGGAAATAGACCTGGGCGTCGACCCGGGCGTTGAGGTTGTCGTTGGTGATGATCTCCTGGGGGGCGGCATCGACCATCTGCTCGGTGACGTTGACCTGGTGGATGGTCTCGATGACGGGGATGACCCAGTTGAGCCCGGGTTTCGCGAACCGGTTGTACTTGCCGAGCCGCTCGATGAGCCCCCGGTGGGTGGGCCGGACGATGCGGATGCCGGCCAGGAAGATGACGACGACGGCGATACCGATCCAAACAAGAGCGATCATAGTTGACCTCCCTGAACGAGAACGATCCTCGCCGGCAAGGATATGCGAGCCGCCCCGCGAAAGTCAATCGGCGATGTAGCCGGCCCGGTGGGTGAGCCGGTACCCGCCGCCCTTGATCCTGACCTCGATATTGCGGAAGGCCCCGTCGGACCGGTAATCGGCCGGGGAGTAATAGAGAAGATAGTAGTTTTCAAGGGCGGATACGGCCGATCGCATGATGGCCCCGACATTCGCCGAGGAATCGCTGAAACCGCCCGTGGCCCGGGCCATCTCTCTGAACGGCTCGAAGACGTCCTCGCTCCGTTCTTCCATGACGATCCCGGGCGCGGTCTCCGCCGGCGTCGCGAGGAACAGGAAATGGATGGCCGTCGACGCGTCGGCGAAGGCCTGCTTGATGAAGTCCGTGTCGATGGTCGATTCCCGTCGCGAGAAATCGAACAGGTTCATGAGGGTGAACAGGATATCGACCCGGTCGTTGTAGACGTCCATGAGCCGGTGCAGGACTTTGGGGTCGATCTTGGGGATGAACTCCCGCTGATAGAAAAGGAACACGTCCTTCTGTCCGTCGAGCGTCTTGAGGTAGCCGGCGAAATCGATAAATTTCTGGCCATCGACCGAGCGCAGGGTTTCCAGGCGCTGGAGGAGCGTCCCGTAGCTCTCGAGCTGCTCCTCGAAGGAGCCGCCGGCGAACGAGATGTCCGTCGAGGACGCCGAATCGGCCGGCGTGCCGGCCGCCGTCGCGGACGCCAGGATCCGGGCCATCCTCTTCATGTCCTCCAGGAGGTCACGGTACTCGGAATTGCCGATGAGGATGTCCCTCCGCAGGAGCTCGACCAGCCGTTGGAGGATCCTCTCGCGGTCCGTCTCGAGGGAGTTCTCCGCCCTCATCCGGTAGGTCCTCATGGGCGTGATGACGACCAGGCTGTCGCCGGGGATGAGGACGCTCTTGACGAAATAGTTCAGGCCTTCGTCCAGCCGGGGATCGTATTCGCTCATTTCGAAGAGCAGGGTGAAATGGCGGGCCGTCCGGGGGACGAACGTGCGGGTCTCCTCGCGGCGCTCGACGGTCGCCTTCTTGACCAGGTAGACGGCCTCGAGCTTCTGGAGACGGCCGTTGTCGTAAACCTCGAAGTCCTCGAGCTTCATCCCGTCGACGAAATCGGCGCCTTTGAAGACCCGGACCGGGATCTCCACGTTGATGGTCTTGGTCTCGTGCTGGATGACCTGGGCGGCTGCGGGCAAGGCCAGGAGGATGAGAGTCGCGAGCGTTGCGGTGAGCTCTCTGTTCATGGTCGCCTTTCCCCGCCTCTATTATACCATCCGGCCTCGAACGGCCTGGTCACATCTTCCAGGTCCCGGCCACGATCAGGTTGGTCCCCGTGACCGCGGCCGCTCTGTCCGAGGACAGGAAGGCCACCGCCTCGGCCACGTCCTCGACGGTCCCCAGCCGGGCCTCGGGCAGGTTCCGGGCCGGGGGCATGGCCCCGCCTTTGATGAGCCCCGGCGAAACCATGTTGACGGTGATGCCGTTCGCGGCCTCGGCCTTGGCCGCGGTCCGGGTCAGGATGAGCAGGCCGGTCTTGGCGGCCGCATAGGGAGCGATGGTCGGGAAGGCGGCCAGCTGCTCGACCCGGCTGTAGCCGATGTTGACGATCCTTCCCCACTTCCGCTGCCGCATCCCGGTCAGCGCGGCCTTCATGCAGAAGTAGGACCCGAGGAGGTTGCCCCGCAGGACGCGCTCCCAATCGGAGACCTCGAGGTGGTCCCAGGGCTTGACCAGGAACGGGCCGACGTTGTTGACCAGGACGTCGATGTGGGCGAACCGCTCCTCGACTTTCTTGATCAGACCGGCCGCTTGGGCCTTCTTGGTCAGGTCGGCCCGGAAGACGGCGCTGAGCTTGCCTCTTTCGCGGAGGACGGCGGCCAGCTCCTGGGCCTCTTCCCTGCGCTGGTAGTAGTGGACGGCGACGCCGGAGACGTCCTCGGCCAGACGCAGGGCGACGGCCCGCCCGATGCCCCGGCTCGCGCCGGTCACGAGGGCGATGCGAAGGCTCATGGCACGGCCTCCGTAGGGTCTATTTCGTCAGATGAGCGGCCCGACGGCGCTCTCGACGGCTTCCAGGATCTCGCCGGACTCGACGACCTCTTTGAGCCGGTTGATGTCGCCGTAGAGCGGCCGGTCCTCCTCGAGGTGCTCGACGTGCTTGCGGACGACGCCGTAGGCGGCCTGGACCCCGGGGCTCGGCTTGAGGGGCTTGCGGAAGTCGACGGCCTGGGCCCCGGCGATGAGCTCGATGGCCAGGACGGCCTGGGCGTTGTCGATGATCTGACGGGTCTTGAGGGCCGTCGTCATGCCCATGCTGACGAAGTCCTCCTGGTCGGCGGCGGCCGGGATGGAACCCGTGGCCGCCGGATGGCAGAGCACCCGGTTCTCGCAGATCAGGGCCCCGGCCGTGTACTGGGACAGCATCAGGCCGGAGAACATGCCCGCGCCCTTGGTCAGGAAGGCCGGCAGGCCGACGTTGAGATGGGGGTTCATGAGCCGGTTGTGCCGCCTCTCGGAGAGAACGGCGACCGTGGTTACGGCCGTGCCCAGCAGCTCGAGGGCCAGGGCCATGGGCACGCCTTGGAAGTTGGCCCCGGTCAGGACCAGTTGCTCGTCCGGGTAGAAGACCGGATTGTCGGCCGCGCCGGTGAGCTCGATCTCGATCATGCTCCGGGCCCACTTGAGGGCGTCACGCGCGCCGCCGACGACCTGGGGCGTGCTGCGGAGGCTGTAGGCGTCCTGGATCTTCTTCCCGGATTGGCCCAGGAGCTCGCTCCCTTCCGTGATGCGGCGGACGTTGGCCGCCGATTCGATGGCCCCCGGGTAACCGCGGGTCTTGTGGATGCGTTCGTCATAGGCCTTCATGTTGGAGTTGAGGACCTCGAGGGTCATGGCCGCGGCGATCTCCGACATCTTGAGCCAGCGGTGGGCGTCGTAGACTTCGAGGGCCCCCATGCCGGCGATGACGTTCGAACCGTTGATCATGGCCAGGCCGTCCCTGGCGTGCAGGACGAGCGGCTCGATGCCGGCCCGTTTGAGGGCCTCGAGGCCGGGCAGGCGCTCCCCTTCATAGAAGGCCTCCCCCTCTCCCATCGCCGCAAGGGCCATCTGGGACATCGGCGACAGGTCGCCGCAGGCCCCGACCGAACCCTTCTCGCACATGACGGGTGTCACGCCCTTGTTGAGCATCTCGACGAGCGTTTCCGTGACCACGGGGCGGAGGCCGGAGTGACCGTGGCAGTGACAGCTGACCCGGCTGAGCATGGCCGCCCGGACGACGTCCTCGGGCAGGGGCTTGCCGTAGCCCGCGGCGTGGCTGTAGATGATGTAGCGCTGGTATCGCTCGACCTGCTCCTGGGTCAGGACGACGTTGGCCAGCTCGCCGATGCCGGTGTTGACGCCATACATGATCTCGCGCTTCTGGATCTTGTCCTCGAGCAGGGCCCGGCACTTCTCGATGCGTCTTCTGGCTTCGGGCGCAAGGGCCACGGGCTCGCGGCCGCGGGCCACCTGGACGACCTTCTCGATGTTCAGGTTCTTTCCCTCCAGAACGATGGACATGCCGGCGCCTCCTCGCGACGTGAGTTGTTGGTCCGCAGTTGCGGTCTATCACTTTATCGGAAGACGGGGCCGAAGGCAAGAGGGGCCGGCGGGTTTGACCCGTCACCGGCCCTGTGCTATATGTAGAGCCTTGTTTTTCTCTTATCCCCTGGCGGAGAGCGCCCCATGAGCAAAGATGCCAACAGGATCCTGATGACAGGCGCGGCCGGCCAGATCGGCTCGGAGCTGGTCCAGGCCCTTCGCGGCAAGCACGGGAGCGACAACGTCGTGGCCACCGACATCATCCGCCCCGAGGGAGAGCTTCCGGCTTCCGGCCCCTTCGAGCGGCTCGACGTCACGGACGGCCCGGCCGTGGCGGAGCTGATCCGCAAATACCGGATCGGCACCATCTACCACATGGCGGCCCTTCTCTCCGCCTCGGGCGAGAAGAACCCCCAGAAAGCCTGGGAGGTCAACATGAAGGGCCTTCACATCGTTCTCGAAGCGGCCCGAGAGCTGGGAGTGGCCCGGGTCTTTTCGCCGAGCTCGATCGCCGTCTTCGGCCCGGCGACGCCTCGCGAGCGCACGCCCCAGGACACGGTCCTCGACCCGACGACGATCTACGGGGTGACCAAGGCCGCCGGCGAGATGCTCTGCGATTATTACGTCCGCAAGTACGGGCTGGACGTGCGGGGTTGCCGATACCCCGGGATCGTCAGCCACCAGACCCTGCCGGGCGGCGGAACGACCGACTACGCCGTGGCCATATACTACGAGGCCGTCAAGTTCGGCCGGTACACGTGCTTCCTCCGGGAGGACACCCGGCTGCCCATGATGTACATGCCCGACTGCCTCAAGTGCACCCTTGACCTCATGGAGGCCGACTTCGGCCGGCTCCGGCACCACTCCAACTTCAACGTCACGGCCATGAGCTTCACGGCCGGGGAGCTGGCCGCCGAGATCCGCAAGCACCTCCCCTCGTTCGTCTGTGAATACGCCCCGGACTTCCGCCAGGACATCGCCGACTCCTGGCCGGCCTCGATCGACGACAGCGCGGCCCGGGAAGAGTGGGGTTGGAAGCCGGACTGCGATCTGGCCCGGATGACCTCCGACATGCTGGCCGTCCTCGGCAAGCGGCAGGCCGCCGGCAGGCTCGGTGTCTGAGGCTTAGGCCAGCCTGTCCTTCAGGAAATTCGGCAGGGCGAAGGCCGCCCGGTGGATCTCGGCGTTGTAGTACTTGAGGCCCTTCGGGATGCGCATCCGGCGGGGGGCCAGGGGATCGACGCCGTCCGAGAGGAAATTGTAGCACCACATCCCCACGGGATAAGTGGGTACGGGGCCGAGATAAAGCCCGGAGTGACGGAAGAGCTTCTTCAGGAAAACACTCTTCATGGCGTGGGAATCCTGATGGAGCATGAGCGATCCCGCCTGGGCGGCGATGACGCCTCCGGGATTGAGGCGGGACTTGAGCTTGCAATAGAAGGCCTCCTCATGGAGGACCGTCGACGGCCCGACCGGGTCTGAGGAGTCGACGAGGATGACGTCGAACTTCTCCCTGACCTCCTCGATGAACACATTCCCGTCGGCCACCGCCAGCTCGGCCCGGGGATCCTTCAAGGCGGCCTTGAGCCAAGGGAAGTGCCGGCGGCAGGCCTCGATGACCCGGCCGTCGATCTCGACCAGCCAGGCCTTGACGACGGGGTGCCTGAGAACTTCGCGCAGGGCGCCGCCGTCCCCGCCGCCGATGATCAGGACCTTGGAGGGGCGGGGATGACAGGCCAGGGCCGGGTGGACGAGCATCTCGTGGTAGTAGAATTCGTCGCGCTCGGTCGTCTGGAGCAGGCCGTCGAGGAGGAGCACGCGGCCGTAATCCCTGTTGCGGATGATCTCGATCCGCTGGAATTCCGACCGCCCTTCGTAGAGCACGTCCTTGACGGTGAAGAAGATCCCGGAAGCGGCGGTCTGATATTCCCGGGCTTCCGTTTTTTTCGCGTTGAGGGCTTTGGCAGGCTTCATGGTGACTTGTCGATCTTGATGCCCTTGTAGTACTTCTTGAGGATGTCATGGTAGGAGGCGCCGGCCAGGCCCATCCCGTAGGCGCCGACCTGGCAGAGGCCAACACCGTGGCCCCAGCCCCTGCCGGTGAAGATGAACGTATCCACGCGGCCGGTCTCGTCGTAGGTCCGGTCGATGACGAAAAGGGTGTCCCGCAGGCCGAGAGCGGAGCGGATCGGGAACCCGCGGAGCGTGATGCTCTTCTCCGTGCCCTTGACCACCAGATCGAGGGCCCGGCCGGATGAACCCCGCGATTTGACAGAGATGTCGACCAGCCCGCCGATCGGATACGATTGACCGACCAGGGCTTCGAGCTCCTCCCTCGTCTTGCGGACCTGCCAGCGGTTGTAGCGCGAGGAGCGATCGAGGATGTTGGAGTTCGAGGGAGAGATCACTTCGAGATAGGAGATCTCCCCTTCCCGCTCGATCCAGCGGACCCTCTCTCCGCCGAGCAAGGTCAGCTTCGATGAGAATGCGGCGGCCCCGTCCAGCTTCCTGAGGAGATAGATGTGGTTGGCAAGGCTCAGCGTCTTGCGCCCCTCCGGCAGTCCGACCTCGATCCCCGCCCTGGTCGCCGACAAAAAGTCCCCGATCTGGAAGATATCCTTCTCGGCCGTGACCACTCCGGCCAAGGCCATGGCCAGCTCCGCGCGGGTGACGGGCCGGCCGAGGTCCTCGGCCTTCATGGAGGCCGGGAAAAGCCCGGACTGGAGGCAGTAGGCCAGCGCTCGCCGATCCGGGACTTGGGCCGCGGGAAGCTCTTTCAGAAGGAAATCGACCTCCGTCTGGAGGAGCAGGCGTTCGGTCCGGTCCTTCCATCCGAAGGCCTCGACCAGGAGCCTGGCCAGATTGCCGAAATTGAGGGGGACAGGCGCGGGATCGAAGCCCTCGGCCCGGATGCCCAGGAACTTGAGCGTGTCCCGGGCCCATTCGAGGCCCTCATCGAAGGACGTGTCCTGGCGGAAGTCCACGGGGGCGGGCCCCACGGGGATGACGCCCAGACTGACGAGAAGGGCGGCGTCGAGGCTCGCGTTGCGGCCGTCGACGAAGATGGGCACGACCGGCCTCTTGGATTCGAGCAACCACTCCGGCTGGTTGTCCGTGCTGCATTCGACGCTCTTGAGGTACGGGACGGGCCGGCCCCCGAACACGTTCTCGGCGTTCTCGGTCTTCCCGCCGCAAGTGCTGGTGTAGAGGGCGTTGATGAGCTCCCCTTTGTATTTCATGACCTCGCCGCGCGTCTCGGCGACGGCCTGCGTGCTCAGCGGATGCTCGGCGGACATGCCCATATAGAGCTGGGAGCGGGGGGTGTTGATCAGATCGTAGCCGAGGCTCTTGAACTGCCCCAGGTTTTTCAGGGCGTAGGTCCGGGCCGCCACGGCCTGGGCCTTGAGGGCCTCGAGGCTCCCGAACTGGCCGGGCGAAAGCTCGCCGGGGACGACGCTCATCAGGTAATCCTCGAGGTTGAGGGTGTTGACGAGGACGACGCCCTTGCGGGTCCCCCGGAGGATGAAAAAGCCGCGATAGCTCCGGTTGTTGAAGGTCAGGAAGCTCTGCTCGTTGGCCGGGATGAAATAGATGACGGATTCCCGTCCGAGGAGTTTGAGCTCGTTCTCGATGACCATCCACATCGGCTGGGAAGCCGGTTCGACGATATCTTCCCGGACGATCCAGATATCCTTCAGCCCGAGCGCGTTCAGCTCCTGGATCCTCGCCAGGGCGTCGCCCCGGGTCAGGAAGTCGCCGAGCTTGATCTCGAAGATGCCGCCGGCAGCGTTCTCCGGGTTCTCCTCGGCATAGACGTTCCCGCCGATCCGGTCCCTGAGCTCGACGGCGGCCTGGTCGGCTTCCTTGCGGTCCTTGGCGTAGGCCAGGAGGAGCACGTATTTCTCCGTGAGCTTCTCTGCCCCGCCCTTGACCAGGACTTCTCCGGCGTCGCCCGAGATGAGCTTATAGCTTGTGCCGACCTCGTAGATCTTCATGCCCGATGAGGAGCGGATCCGGATGTCCTGCAGGTTCTGCCCCAGGCCGATGGTGATGACGGGTTTGGGGATCATGAAGCCGTGGAAGAACGCTCCCTCTGTGCCGAACTCGACCGGTATGCCCCCGAAAAAAAAGAATCCGAGGAACAAAATGAAGATGTATTTGATACGCTGTAAGCTCATGGGGGTCCTGGCTGACTATTGAACAGTGTCATTATAGCCTTGGCGGATGGGTTTGTCAAGCAAAAATCCTAGATGTGCTACAGCCTGCATAGCCCCCTACAACCTGTTGTGTTCGTCCTCGAAAAAAAGCCCTCCTCCGGACGACGCCGCCCGGGCTGTTCTACGGGCTCCGGACTTGTGATAGAATCCGGGGAAGATCTCGCTGCGGAGGCCGGACCATGAGAAAATCCCTGATCATCACCCTGACGGCCCTTCTGCTCTGCCGGGCCGGGGTCGCCGGCGACGGCAGCCTGGCCCGTCTCTTTCTGCCCGGGGCGGCCGTCCTGGATCTCGACGGCGACGGTTTCCCGGAAAAGCCGGCCGTGACCATCGTCATTCCTGATCAGCCCACGGCGCGGGAGCTGGCCCTGGCCGCCGACATCGCCGCCCGTGTCAATTTCGAAAGTTTGGCCCTCGATTTCGAGCTGGTCCGCCGGGAATCAGAGGTCAAGGGCCGGCATGACGTCGCCGGTCTTATTCTAGTGGGCGGAAGGTTGGCCCGTGTCCGGGAAGCTCTCAAGGAACGCGGCCTCGGGCCGGGCGCCCTGGCCTCCCATCAGGGTTTGGTTTTCGCCTTCGACTCCGGGGGCCAGCGCGGCATCGCCTGTGTCGCCGGCTCGGATGAAACTCTGCTCCTAACCGGCCGAGCCTTTTTCCTCCGCTGGCCCTATTTCTGGGAGATCTGGGGCCGCGAGACCGGGGCCACTTACCAGACCCTCGAAGCCGACCTCGAGCGGTTCTTCGCCGAAGAGGGCCTGAAGCCCGCGAAGACGGTCGTCAGGGACGCCCTCTACGAGTTCCCGGTCCGGTCCGAGGCCGCCGATGCCCTCCAGGCCTTGTCCTTCGACCAGGGCCAGGTCCGGACGCTGACCATCGAGGTCCATTTCGAGAACGACGACGGGCGGGCCAAAGCCCTCCATGCTCTGGCCGGTCTCAAGAACCGCCAAGCTCGGGGGGCGGACACCGAGGTCCTTTCCTATCCCGGATGTGCCGAGCTGACCTTCGAGCTCGGTCATGGTAAAGAACGGTCCCTCGTCGCCCTGCCGCGGACCGGCGCGACGAAACGGCTCCTCACCCCCGGATTCAAGCCCGGGCCGGGCACGGACCCGGCGGGCAAGGAATTCGATCTCCGCACGGTATTCTCGACCAAGGGCGTCTACTCGGACCAGGACCGCGACGGCCTCGCGGACGGCCTGGACGCGGCCGTCATCATCTCCGAGGGACACAGAGGTCCGGGCGTGGCCGGATTGACGACGAGGCTGATGCTGGACACGGCCGGGGCCTCGTTCCCCATCGTTCGCCTCGATTCCGAGATCGAGCACCGGAGGTCGCTGGCCGCGCCCATCCTGGTAGGCCCCGGCGAGCTCACGGCCGATCTGGTCAAGACCGGAAAGCTCAAGCTGCCCCGGCTCGGCCCGGCCGAAGGTCTCGTGAAAGTCGTCCCCAAGGCGTTCGGGAAATCATCGGCCCTGATCATCCATGCCGACGACGAGGCGGGCCTCGAAGGGACGCTCGACTACTTCGCCCGGACCTTCCCCTATCTCGAGGAGTTCGGTGAAGGGAACCCCGCCCTGCAGGAGGCCGCCGCCGATTTCGAGAAGTTCCTCAGGGGCGAAAAGGGCGCCGCGGAAGCCTGGGCGATGAACGAGCTCGACAAGGCCGCGGCCGAGGTCAAAGGGCTGGACCTCGAGGGATTCGACGTCCGGCTTCTCCTGCCGGCCGCCAGCCCGAAGCTCGAGGGCTTCCTCCGGCGGCGGCTGTTAGGCCCGGTCCGGGCGGAGGCCCTCAAGGTCGAAACGGCCGATCTCAAGTCGGGCCCGAAGGTGTTCGAGAAGGAGCGGACGTTCTCCTGGGAGGGCGACGACGCCCTGGCCCTGGTCGCGGAAAAGGTCCGCGGGCTCGGGGAG
>JAWOHF010000178.1:0-10352 GCA_046496285.1 Candidatus Aminicenantota bacterium | reverse complement strand
CCTAGGTATACTTCCAGATACCTTATTCTAATATCCTAGCTACTAAAATTCAATCACAACAAATTTTTGTTATTGTTTTAACCTCTGATTAGAAATATAAGAAATTCCTTTTCTGCTGCGGTAGCTGGGAGTGCATCATAATTGCCATTTTCCCCTTCAACCCTCGCTAAGAAATATAAATCACGACAAAGAGGATATCAACCACCATCGGGAGTTGCTCCTGGTGGGCGAAAACGCCCCACGAGCCGCAGAGACGCCCGGAAAATGCCGAAAATCAGACGGACTTCTCCTTCCAGGTCAGAAAAGAATCATAAAAAATAATCTACCGAAGCCTCAGAGTCCAAGAAGGATTCCTGCGAGACCAGGTGCGGCGGCGGTGGTCTCTCCGCGACAAATGTCAGCTTGAGGTGATTGATGATGCGATCAACCACGGCATAGTCGGTGATGAAGGCGATGATGCGCATTTCTGCCTGGCATTTGGGACAGGCCATGGGATTAACTTCATAGACCTTGCGGATCATCTCTGCCCAGCCCCGGCGTGGGACTCTCGGGCATTCCTGCTCAATGATGATGAAGGGATGCTTGTCCATCTGTGCCTTCCGCACTTTACCCCGGTGAGCATTGGCATAGAGGCCGAAATATCTCACAGTGACCTGTCCTTTATCGGGAATATGGGAGGTGACCCGGGCGATAAACTCCAGGTAATCCATGCGCTCCACCTCTTCAGCACCTTCCCCATACCGGTAGGTGACCTTGCCCTCTTTCTCCGATAAAGAGAGCCTCTCTAACGACAGGCTCGGGCGAATCATGTACTTACCAACTCTTTCTGCTTCTTGTCTTGTTTCTGCCCGGACTTTGCTGTGGACAGAAAAGCCCGAGTGGCGCCAGCTTGCGACCTTCTCCACCACAGCCTCTGAGATAAGACCCTCCCTCAGCAGAAGAGCGAAAACTTCGCGGGAGAAGAACTTGCACAGCAGGCTGTCCTGGAAGGAAGCGAGATGATGAAATATTACGTCCGGGTCCTCGCCGCCCTCGGTCACAAGGAGATGGAGATGGCTATGGAAGTTGATCCGGTCGCCAAATGTCTGGATAGCCGCGATAACCCCGGGCATGAGCTCGCTCCCCGTGACAGCCTCGAAATAACGGATCAGGGAGCGAAGAGCGCAGCGGCAGAGTGGACCCAGGAGCTTCCGGTTGTACTTGAAGAAGAGCCTGAGCATCCTGGGGATGGTGAAGACAACCTGGCGGTGGGGGACATCCAGAAGGAGAGTCTCCCGCATCCACTCGGCCCATTCCTCCCGCCTCTTCGAATGGCAAGAAGGGCAAAAAGAGACCTCTCGACCATCCAGTCCATCGAAAGATAAGCGGGAATTTCGAAGAGCGAGCCGAAGAAGTCCGGCTCTTCGGGCAGACCGTCCCGGTCAAGGCCCGGATCGCCAAGATCAACGGGTTCTCGGCCCAGGCCGACAGGAAGGCCCTCGGCCGTTGGCTCGACGGGTTCACGGCCCCGCCGCGGCGTCTGTTCGTCACCCACGGGGACGACGAGGTCATCCGGAATTTCGCGGAACGTGTACGGCAGGAAAGAGGCTGGACCGTCGAGGCCCCGGAATACCGCGAGCTCTGGGAACTCGATTAGCTCCTTCTAGATCCCGAGCGGGGGAAGGTGATCGGCGCCCTGGGAGCGGGCGTAGGCGGCCATGATGTTTTCGAGGTCTTTCCCGAGGGCCGCATCCAGAGGGGGCGCGCCATATGCTCCGATCCTTTTGGCAACATCCGCGTGGGCCTTGTCGACGATCGAGGTCCGTCCCGCGGCGACCCAGGCGTCGTAGGGGTCCCGGTCGGCGAGCCCGGCGGACATGTGCTCCTTCCTATACCAGCGCCGCGTATGCGGGTGGGACAGGAATTGCATCTCGGGGGTGAAACCCTCGAACAAGCTCAGGGCGATGGGCTCGTCGCGCTGGGCGATGCCGGCCAGCAACCGGTAGACCATGGCGCAGATGCCGTCGTCGATGACCAGCTTCTCGAGGCTTTGGGCGCTCTCGAAATCGAGCATCCCCGGCCCGGAGATGACGTTGACCCCGGCCAGGGCCCCAAGGGCGGCCCCCAAGGCCGTCTCGAAACCGGCTTGCGGGTCGTTGACCTTGGCGTCGCTCAGCCCCATATAGGCGTGGGTCGGCAGGTAGAGGGACTTGCCGATCTGGGCGTAGGCGGCGTCGATCATCATCGTCTCGATGGCTCCCATGGGCGTCGTACCTTTCCGCATGTCGAAGCTCGAGGGCGAGCCGCCGAAGATGACCGGCGCACCGGGGCTGGCGACCTGACAGATGACCAGGCCGCAGAGGTTCTCGGCCACGTGCTGGACGAGGGTCCCGGCGATGGTCACCGGGGAGGTCGCCCCCGTCATTCCCATGGAGATGAGCTCAGAGGGGATCCCGGCCCGGGCCGCGTCAATGAGGCTCTGGGCGGTCAGGTGGCTCCACTTGAGGGGAGGGGAGGGGCAGGCGTCGAAGATGGCCAGGGGCTTGAGGCGCAGCTCGCTCTCCCCGCCTCGGACGGCGGCCAGGAGGTCCCGCATCGGCTTGAAGCCCTCGACGCGGAAGGTCCCGGTGACGAACGGCTTGGTCGCAAGGCGCAGCCCGACGTAGAGCCGGTAGGCATCCGAGGCCCCCGGCGGGACGTCCGAGCTGATCAGGCCCGTGCTCTGGAAATGGAGGTGATCCAGGGTCTCGACGAGCTTGGTGAAATCGACGAGGTCCCGGGTCACGGCCTGGCGCTCCTCCTGGGTCTCGTGGTCGAGCATGGTCACGGCTGACGAGCCCGGGTCGAAGTGGACCTCGTCGCCGCCGACGACGAAGGCCTTCTCGCCGCTCCGGTCGTAGAGGGTCACGGAAGCCGGGGTCGAGGCCAGGCATTTCTCGACGAGGGATCGCCCCAGCCGAGCCCCCTGAGCGCCGCGATCTATCTCGGCCCCGGCCTCCCCCAGGAGGTCGAGGACCTCAGCGTTCTCGATCATCAGGCCCTGGCGCTCGAGGAGCGTCATCGCCTCGTCCACGATCCGGTCCACGAAGGCCCGGTCGAGCAGTTCGAGCTTCGGCCTTTTAGCTTCGATCATCTTCATCCCTTCCCTTCAGGTCGCCCCGGCCGCGGACTTTTCAGCCCCGGCCGGCCAGGGCCTTGGCCAGCTTGACGGCGGAGACGGCGTTCTCCGCATAGCCGTCCGCCCCGATGTCCTCGGCCCACTTGGCGCTCGCCGGCGCTCCGCCGACGAGAACCCTGTACTTGTCTCGAAGTCCTTTCTCCCGGAGCAGGCCGATGAGCCGTTTCTGGTTGGTCATCGTCGTCGTCAGGAGCGCGGACAGGCAGATGAGATCTGCGCCGACCGCTTCCGCCTGGTCGATGAACCTGTCCAGGGGGACGTCGGCGCCGAGGTCGTGGACCTCGAACCCGCCGGCCTGGAGCATCGAGGCCACCAGGTTCTTGCCGATATCGTGGATGTCGCCCTCGACGGTGCCGATGACCGCCTTGCCGGCGGTCCGGGCCTTCGTCTCGCGGCGGGCCAGCTCGGGGTCGAGCACCGACATGGCCGCTTTCATGGCCTCGGCGCTCGAGATGAGCTCCGGCAGGAAGTACTCGCCCTCCTCCCACAGCTCGCCGACCCGCTGGATGCCCGGCACATAGCCCTTCTCGATGACTTCGAGCAGGTCCACTCCCGACCCGACCGCGTCCTGGGCCAAAGCGGCGGCCCGAACGCGGTCGCCGGCGATGATGGCCTCCTTCATGCTCCGGTACAGAAGATCGTCCTTCACGCAGATGCTCCTCTCACAACGAACGGGGCCATGGCCCGGATGAACGCGGGGCTGGTCCCGCAGCAACCTCCGACGAGGCGGGCCCCTTCTTTGACGATGTCCGGGACGAACTTCACATAGTCGTCCAGGCTCTGAGAATACGAGACCTCTCCGTCGGCGCCCAACACGGGCTGTCCGGCGTTGGCCTGGGCCACGAGCGGCAACCCGGTCGCCTGCCTCATGGCCCTCACCGCGCCGACCATCTGCTCGCTGTTGAGCGTGCAGTTGGCCCCGAGGGCCGCGGCCCCCGCTCTTTCGAGCTCCGCCGCGCACTTGGCGACGCTGTCGCCCATAAGGGTGAAGAAACCCCGGGGATGGGCGTTAAAGGTCATGGTCGCGAAGATGGGGATAGCGGTCACCCGGCGGGCGCCGCGCATCGCCGCCAGAGCTTCCCTCAGGTCGTAGTGGGTCTCGAGGAGGAGCACGTCCACACCGCCGCCGGCCAGGCCGCGGGCCTGTTCGGCGAAAGATTCCTCGAACTCCTCCTCGGTGAATTCCCCCTGGGGCTTCAGGAACTTCCCGGTGGGGCCGATGCTGCCGGCGACGTACTTGCCGGCCGGCGCGGCCGACCTGGCCAGCCGGGCCGCGGACAGGTTGAGCTCATAGGTTCTGCCCGCGAGCCCGTGCCCGTCCAGCTTGATGCGGCTGCCGCCGAAGCTGTTGGTGGAGACGACGTCGGAGCCGGCCGCGAAATAGTCCGCATGGACGGCGGCGACGATCTCGGGGCGCTCGACGCTCCAGATCTCCGGGCAGGCCCCTTTGGAAAGGCCTCGGCTCATCAGCTCCGTGCCCATGGCCCCGTCGAGGAGGACGGGCCTGTCGTGAACGAGTTCCAGTAGGGATCGGCTCATTTTTCACCTGCCCGGTACGGTCGGAATTCCAGAGCTTTGACGAACTCGTCCTGGAAGTCGGTGCGGGCCGCCAGCGACACATGGGCGATCGACGACGCCAGCTCCTCGGCCGCCGCCCGTTCGGGCGCCGACAGGAGGAGCTTGCGGGCCCCGGCCAGCGAGGCGTTGCCGACGAACGTGATCCTGCCGGCCGCGATGTTCGGAAGGAGGCCCAGGGCCACGCTGTTCGCGGTGTCGAGCGAGCTGCCGAAGGCGCCGGCCACCAGGACCCGGTCGAGCTGACGGGAAGGGGTCTGGAACTCCCGGAGCATCAGTTTTACTCCCGTCCGGACCGCGGCCACGGCCAGCTGGACGTCCCGGACATCTTGTTGGGTCAGGACCAGGCCATCGCCGAACGGGATCTTCCTGCCGGGGCCGGCGATCTTGCCGTCCGGGCCGAGCAGGCCCTGGGCGAGGGAGACGGCCAGGACGTCGATGAGGCCGGTCCCGCAGACGCCGGCCGGCGGCAGGCCATCGATCGTCCGGAGCTTGAATCCCCCATCCCTCCATTCCGCCTGGTGGACGGCTCCGGGAGCGGCCATCATCCCGCAGCTGATGTTCATGCCCTCGAAGGCCGGGCCGGCGGCCGTCGAGGCGGCCGCGAGATCCCGGCCCCTCTTGAGGACGATCTCGCCGTTGGTCCCCAGATCGATGAACAGCACCCGGCCCGATCTCGCGGAGACCTCCGCGGCGACGAGACCGGCGGTGATGTCCCCGCCGACGAAGCTGGCGATATTGGGGACGAGTTGGACCTTGGCGCGGGGATTGAGATTGAGGCCGACATCGGAGGCCGGGAAAGGGGGCAGGGAGGCGAAGGCCGCGTGGAACGGGGCCAGGGCCAGGGAATCCACGGGGACGCCGCAGAGGAGGTGGTTCATGGCCGTGTTCGCGGCGACGACCACGTCGTAGATCCGGTGGCGCGGCACGCCGCTTGCGCGGGACGCTTCGGCGACGAGCTCGTTGAGGAGCTGGACGACGGCGCTTTGGAGCCGCCGCAGGTTATCGGGGTTCTCGAAAGCGAAGGTGATCCTCGAGACGACATCCGCCCCATAGGAGGCTTGGCTGTTCATGGCCGAAGCCCGGCCGACGGTTTCCCCCGTCCGGAGGTCGACCAGTTCGGCGACGACCGTGCTCGTCCCGAGGTCGATGGCCAGGCCGTAGACTTCATTCGAGGTGTCCCCCGGTTCGATGTCGAGGACCTCCCGGTCCCCGTACAGGACGGCGGTGAAGGTCCGCCCGGAGGAGACCGGCTCGCTGCCGAGCTTCGAAAGGACGGGCAGCGGGAGGGTGAGGTCCCGGACCTTGAGAAGGGACCTCAGCCTTTCCAAGGCGGCCGACGGGCAGGCCAGGCTGGGCTTCTCCAGAGCCAGGGCGAGCTTCTTGACGGCCGGGTCGGGAACGACGTCGGTGGTCATCCCCGTTTCGAGGACGGCCACCTTCTGGAGGCGGGAGCCGGGGAGGGTTTCGACGGTCACGTCGCCCCGGACCTCGTAAAGACAAGCCAGCCGGTGGTCGGGCCCGAGCCCTCGTCCCCGGAGCAGGGCTTCCTCGGCCGGCTCCTGCAAGGGCAGCGGGCCGCTCGCGATGCGCACCGCGCATTTTCCGCAGAGCCCCTTCTTGTAGCAGTAGATGCTGAGGGGAACGCCGGCCTTGCCCATGACATCGGACAAGATCTCGCCCGGGCGGGCCTTGACCCGGATCCCATCGGGAAGGATGTGAACGGTGCAGGACGGTTCGGTCATGGCTTCCCTCGCGCTTGTCGGGCCCTATTCTATTCGATTTTGCGGTTCCTGTGTATCCTTTTCGTCGGCCGCGGCGGGGCCGGGTCGAATTCGGGCCCTCCACCACAGGTATGCGGGAAAGCCCGCCCCGAGAAGGGCCGCCCCGGCCAGGGCTTTGAGCGGCTGGGAGATGACGATGTTCAGGAAAACGGCCAGGCTCATGAGGATGAAGACCAGGGGCACGACCGGATACCCCCATGTCCGGTAGGGTCGTTCCTTGTGGGGGTGCCGGCGGCGAAGGACGAAGACGGCTCCCCCCGTGGCCGCGAAAAAGAGGAGCAGGGCGAAGACCATGTATTCGTAGAGCGCCTGATAGGTTCCCGAGAGACAGAGGACCGAGGCCCAGATCGCCTGACCCCACAGGGCGCCGGTCGGGACCCGGAAACGGACGCTCAGCCGTCCCATGGACCGGAAAAAGGATCCGTCCCGGGCCATGGCGTAATAGACCCTCGGGCCGTAGAGGAGGTTGGCATTGAGGCAGCCGAAGATCGAGACCATGACTACGGCCGAGAACAGGGCGGCGCCGCCATGTCCGAACAGGGCGGTGGCCGCCCGCTCGCCGATCCTGGTCACTCCCTTCATCTCCTCGAACGGCAGGGCCAGCAGGTAGACGATGTTGACCAGGACGTAGAGCGCGGCCACGGTCAGGACTCCCAGGACGAGGCCCCGGGGGATGTTCCTTTCAGGATCACGGATCTCCTCGGCCGTGCAGTTCACGGCGTACCAACCATCGTAGGTCCAGTACACGGCCACCAGGGCCAGCCCGATCGGCCCGAGGAGGGCAGAAAAGCCGGCTCCGCCCGTAGAAAAGAGCGCCTGGAAATTTTCTCCTCCGGCCTTGGCCCCGAACAGCGCTCCCAGGGCCACGAGGGCCGCGACCGACCCGAGGCGCAAGAGCGTCAGGAGGTTCTGGGCGGCGACGCCCGCCCGGATGCCGAGGGAATTGAAAAACGTCAGGAGCAGAATGGCCGATGCGGCGACCACCTGGCCGGCCGAGATCGGATGCGAGAAGCCGGGGCCCCTGATCAGCAAGACGGTGTTTTCCGTCGACAGCGGCGGGCAGAATACTCCCAGGAATTCGGCGAAGGCTACGGCCAGGGCGGCCAGGCCGCCGCACATGATGAAGCCGAAGAACCCCCATCCGAAAAGAAAGGCCGCGGTCGGCCCGTAGGCCTCCCGGAGGTAGATGTACTGACCGCCGGCCTGCGGGTACATGGCGCCGAGCTCGGCGAAAGCAAGCGCACCGCACAAGGTGATCAGGCCCCCCGCGATCCAAACGGCGAGGAGCAGACCGGGGGAGGGGAGACCGGCGGCGACAAGTCCGGGGGTCATGAAGATGCCGGACCCGACCACGGCCCCGATGACCAGAAAAGCCGTGTCCGTGAGGCTCAGCCGTCTCAGGAACCCGGGGCTGCTCGGCGCCATCTTTTTCATTGCGGCCGATCCTTATTGTAGGCTAAAGCGGGGCCGCCGTCAGTCTAAATCTTCTTTGCTCAAGATCATAATTTCAGGTCGCTTTGGATATTTAGGCTCGGGTCTTATAATTCTATCTTGTTTATTATCAATGCTTTACGATATGCTGTAACTCTATTGTTATCTACATGATACAAATATATTTTTGCCCTAATTACAAGACCTTGGTGCTCTGAGCATTCGAGCAGGGGAGGGGCATGCCTCTAAATTAATCTTAAAGTGTATATTATCTGTATGATATAAATAATGTCGGCACGCCGACATTTTATATTAGTTCGGCGTGGAATTTAACTTGCATTTTGCTATTTACTCGGTTATAAATGAGTCTCGCAGACGAGACTTGTTAGCCTTGGAGGGAGAGGCCGTTGATCATCGCCATCACCAACCAGAAAGGCGGTGTCGGAAAGACGACGACATCCGTCAATGTTTCCGCGGCAATGGCCTTAATGGGAAAAAGGGTCCTTCTCATCGATACCGACCCCCAAGCGCATAGTACGATTTCGACCG
Source organism: Candidatus Aminicenantota bacterium (assembly GCA_046496285.1). Lineage (GTDB taxonomy): Bacteria > Acidobacteriota > Aminicenantia > Aminicenantales > Saccharicenantaceae > RBG-16-66-30. The sequence goes on along the minus strand of JAWOHF010000178.1, from coordinate 1,856 downwards.
TCTCCAATCCCGAGCGTTATGAAAAATCTTTGTACGACGTGTTGATGAAGCGTGGTCAAAGGATCGAGGATATCATTGTTCGGTCGAATATCCCGGGCCTCGACATGGCCATTACCAAAATATCCATGGCCAAGCTCGAGCCCTCGTTGATCGGGGAGATCGATGGGCATTTCAGGCTCAAAGATGCCCTTGAAACCGTCAGGTCCAGGTACCAGTATATTTTCATCGACACGCCGCCGACTTTGGGGCTCATAACCCTCAATGCCCTGGTCGCTTCCAATTACATCCTGATCCCCATTCAATCTTCCTATCTGTGCCTGGAAGGCACCGACGATCTTCTCGAGACCATTGAAAAAGTCCGCCGGATCGCCAATCCGAACCTCAAAGTTCTGGGCGTGCTCGTAACCCTCTTTGACAGGAGGACCAATCTGGCCAGGGATGTCGTCGAAAGGATCCGCAGAGTTTTCGGGGCCAAGGTGTTCAAGACCTTCATTTCTAAGAGCGTAAAGCTCGAGGAAAGCCCGGCCTACAAGGAATCGATATTCACCTACGCGCCCAACTCCATTGGCGCTGAGCAGTATAAAAAAGTCGCCGAGGAGATCATGCATCGTGCAAAAAACTAAAAGATCCGGCCTTCCGGAATCGGTGGGGATGAGGCACGACGGGCACTTCGTCGACCTGATATCGACCCGGTCGCTGGGGCCGCGCATCAGAATGGTGTCTCTTGACAAGATCGACCCCAATCCTCATCAGGCGCGCTGCGAACTCGGAAACATCGAAGAGCTTATGGACTCCATCCGGAGCAAGGGCATCCTCGAGCCCATCCTAGTCCGCTCCCGGGCTGGACGGTTCGAGATCATCGCCGGAGAACGGCGTTTCATCGCGTCGAAGAACATCGGGCTCAAGGACATCCCCTGCATCGAGATGGACGTCGAGGACGACGAGGCCATGGAGATCGCCCTCATCGAGAACCTTCAAAGAAAAGACCTCGACATCTTCGAGGAGGGCGACGGCCTCCAGGCCATGATCGACATGTACGGGTACAATCATCAGCAAGTTTCGGAAAAGATCGGCAAAGCCCGCTCGACGATCACAGAGATCCTTTCCATCTCCAGGATCCCGCAGCACATCAGGAGCATCATGAAATCCTCGGGCGTTTTCAGCCGGACGACGATCATCGAGATCGCCAAGCAGAAGACCGAGGACGACATGCTCAATCTGACCCGGGAGATCGTTGAAAGGCGGCTGACTCGCGAGGACACCCGGGATCTGGCCAAGCATCTCAAAGGAAAAACGAAGAAGCTCAAGTATTTCGTCTATAATTTTGTTCCGGACGACACCGACAGGTTCAGGATGAGGCTGGAATTCAAGAAGCAAACGATCTCCAAACAGGAGATCATCGAGATCCTGCTGGACATAATCGACCGGATCAAGAAACAGAAGGAAAAGCCCACCCAATCCGAACCGGTCTAGAATAGACTTGTTCTAGAACGACGTTCCTGCCTGTAGATCGAGAGCAGGCTCTCTATCCGGGCCCGATATATTAGTTGACATAATAACTCTTATGCGACTCATTCAGTGGGGCTTTCTTATTTCTTTCCGTATCAATCTTATAGAATTATCCACATCCTGTGGATATTCTCGACGCCCAAATATGATGCATATGTGGATAACTCCCTTTCCGGAGACGCCCCTAACGGCCGTTCAGGCGAAATTCGGCATGATCGATATATCGTGATTCCAACAAATCGACCTGATCGGAACCTTCCCTGGGAACATCTCATTTTCCGGCCCCTGCGCCGATTTACAAAGTTCCGGGGATTCATTCCGCAATCTACAACACACAACCGGCCCTG
>JAWOHF010000082.1:0-9884 GCA_046496285.1 Candidatus Aminicenantota bacterium | reverse complement strand
CGGCGCGTGCGGGAACACGAAGCGCACGTCGAGCGCCGGATCCACGCCGAGGTGCGGCACGATCGGCTCGAAGTCGTGGCCGTCGGCGCCGAGGCCGTGCAGCCAGATCACGGTGGAGCGCGCCTGGCCCCCGGGAGGATCGAGTTGGACGCAGTCGAGGAGGTCGGTGGTCACGGGGAGGCTCCGATGCGGTTGGGAGAGGCCACTCGTTCGCGGTGGCGCAGTCGACGATGGATAGCACGGTGGGCGGCGAATGCCCAGGGAAGGCGCCGCGGTCCAAACATCCTTGAAATTCCACCGTGACATGGAGGAATTTCAAGTTTATTCTGGCCCCCATGATTCCTCGCCCGAAGCCCTTCCAGGAAATCGAGCGCGCGGTCGCCACCAGCCCCGTGACGGCACTCCTGGGCCCGCGCCAGTGCGGCAAGACGACCCTTGCCCGCACGCTCGCTGCCTCCATGGCGAGCACGATCTTCGATCTGGAAGACCCGGTCGACCGTGCCCGGCTCTCCACACCACGTCAGGTCCTTGCCGAACTTCGAGGGCTCGTGGTCCTCGACGAGATCCAGAGACTTCCCGAGCTGATCGAGATCCTGCGCGTGCTCGCGGACCGCCCGGACACCCCCGCGCGCTTCCTCGTGCTGGGATCGGCCTCCCCCGATCTACCAATTGAACATATCCGTGCAGGGCGAGGAGGCGGTTCCTGAGGTCCGGTGTGGTTTCGGCGACGCGGAGGAGCTCGCCGGCCGCCCTGAGGTCCGGCCATCGGGCCAGGGCCAGAACGGCGACGCCTTGGGCCTGAAGGTCCGGACCCCGGGCCTCGTCGGCGACAGCCCGCAGGGCTTTCGTCCCGCCGAGAGCCGGGAGGACCCTCAAGATGGCCAGCCTCTCGGCCGGTGAAGCATTTTTCATGAGGCCGAGGAGGGTGTCGGCCCGGCCCTCGGGGTCGGGATTCCTCCGCGCCGCGGCGGCCGCCGCTTCCTGGAGATGAAGGATATCTTCGGCGCCGGAAGCGGCCGCCAACATTGTGATGAGCCGGGGCAGGTCTTCCTCGGCGGCCAGCTTGGCCAGGGCGGCGACGGCCGCCGCCCGGACGGCGGGCTCCGGGTCATCGGCCAACGCGTAAACCCGGCCGATCTCTTCCCGGGCTCCCTTCTCGCCGACGAGAGCGATCAAAAGGACCCTGCCGGGAACGGGTGTGCTCTCCAACCGGCGGACGGCTTCGGGCACGACCGCGGCCCGGGGGAATCCCAAGAGAGTTTCCTTCAATACGGCCAGTTCGGCCTCGTCCTCTGAATCGACGAGCGCGAAAAGGTCCGCAAGCGACGCCTCGCCGCCCAAACGGGCCGCGGCCGGGATGGCCGCCGCCCGGACCGCTTTCTCCCCGTCGCTCAGGCTCATGCGGACGAACGGGAGGGCGTCCTTGTCCCCGCGGCGGCCGAGCATGACGATGATGTCGGCCCGGACTTTGGGAGCCGAGCTCCCCGCTTTTTCTATCCAGGCGGCCGTGGCCGCGCTCCCGGGGATGGCCGCCGCCAGCTCGAGGGCCGCCCCGCGCAGTTTGCGGCCGCCGGCGTCCATGGCCGCCCGGAGGTCGGGGAGGGCGCCGTCCTTGAGAACGGATACGAGCAAGCTCAGCGCTTGGGCCGCCACGTGGCTCTCTTCCGGGCCCGCGTAGAATGCAAAGACCGCACGGGCCACGGTCATGGCCTCGGCCGCCCTCCCGGACTCGGCGAGTCGCCGCGCGTAGAGGAGGTAGAGCGAGGGCGCCTGCGACCGTTCGTAGGGGGAGGCCGCGATGCGCGTGCGTTCGAGGGCCGGGCCTGCGGCCGGGTCGCCGATGTTGGCCAGAGCGAAAAGGGCCGTCGTCCTGATGTTCTCGTCCGGGCTCGTCGCATAGGGGAGGAGCTTCTTCACGGCCTCGCGGCTGCGGAGTTCGCCCAAGGCCTTGATGAGGGACGGCCGGACGGATGCCGGCGACGGATCCAAGGCTTTCAGGAGGGCCCGGGCCGCTGCCGGGCCCCGGATGGCGAGCAGGGCCTGAACGGCGGGCTCGGCCAGGCGCTCGTCGCGGAGATAGCGCGCGAGAGGACGGACGGCCTCTTCCTTTCCCGAGAGCTGGATCTGGGAGATGAGAAAGGACTTGGCTTCGGCCGCCGGGGCGGTTTCGAAACTTTTCAACACTTCTTTGACGAACGGACGGCGTTCGGCCTCGGCCCCGGGCCGGGTGACGTGGACGGCCAGGGCGTTCAGGGCGGACCGGGCCTTGCTGGCGTCTCCCTCCCCGGCGGGCAGGACGCGGTTGCAGATCTCCGAGACCGCTCCGGGGCCCAGGCCGAGGATCTCGGCCGCGAGGGCGTCCCTGGCCGAGGGGTTCTCGGCCGGGAAGCGCTCCAGGATGCCGCCGACCCTGTCCCTCAGGCCGGGCGGCGGGCCGGACCCGAAAAGCACCGCCGCCGGCCCGAACATCACGGCCGCGACGACCAGGGAGAGGAGCTTCTTTTTCATAGGCGCCACGGGGCCCTCATGGGCTGGTCGATCAGGCGGTTGGCCTCTTCATCACCGACGAAACGCTCGCCGGCCGGGTCGAAGCGCAGGGGCCGCCCGAGCTGGACGGCGATCTTGCCCAGGTTGACCAGGGTGCAGGAGCGGTGCCCGTTGCTCTCGTTGAGGGCGAATTTCCGCCGTGTCCGGACGGCCTCGGCGAAGTCCGTGAGCTGCGGTTCGGGGTCGGGCAGCCCGTCCGCGACCTCCCTGAGGCGGGGGATGTCGGACTCGAGGCCGGGGAAGAGTCGGCCGCCCGGTCCCTCCAGGAAGGGCGCGTTCCGGTCCCTGTTCTCGCCGTCCAGGACGATGACGCAGCCGTCGGCGTACGTCATCTCGATCCGGCGCCAGGAGCCGCAAGCGTCGGGGTGCTGCTGAGGGCAGTCGGCCCAGACCTCGACCGGGCTGGTGTCGTCCTTGCCGAGGAGGTACTGGACGGGATCGAGGTAATGCATGCCCATGTCCCCGAGACCGCCGCCGTCGTAGTCCCAGTAGCCGCGGAAGGTCCCATGGACCCGGTGCGGATGGTAGGGCTTGTACGGGGCCGGGCCCAGCCAGAATTCGTAGTCGAGCTCGGGCGGCACGGGCTCGGGCCGGAGGTTGGTCAGGCCGCTCCAGTAGAATTTCCAATCGAACCCCGTGGCCGCGCTGACCGTTGCTTTCAGAGGCCAGCCGAGAAGCCCGCTTTGGACGACCTTCTTGATGGGCTTGACGTCCGTACCGAACCCGTAGAAGCGGTCCTGGAACCGGAACCAGGTGTTGACCCTGAAGATCCGGCCCGTCCGCTCCACGGCCCGGACGACGGCCCGGCCTTCGGCGATCGTCCGGGTCATCGGTTTCTCGCACCAGACGTCCTTGCCGGCCTCGGCGGCGGCGATCGAGATCGGGGCGTGCCAGTGAGGAGGCGTCGCGATGTGGACGATGTCGATATCCGGGCGCTCCAGGACTTCGCGAAAATCCGTATAGGCCGCGACGTCGGGACCGCAGGCCTCGGCGGCGGCCGCGAGGTGGCTCCGGTCGACGTCGCAGACGGCCCGGACGACGGCCCCGGGATAGAAGAGATGGGCGTGGCCCATGCCCCCGACGCCGACGACCGCCCTGGTCAGCGTGTCGCTTGGGGGCGTGAAGCCGGGGCCGCCCAGAACGCGGCGGGGGACGATGGTCCACGCGGCCGCGGCGGCCGCGCCCGTCCGGATGAATCTGCGGCGGGAGATGGGCTTGGGTTGGCGCATGAGAGGTCATTATATAAAAAAAATGTAAAGAGAGCACCGCCTTTCGGGAAGAATCCGCGGGGGCCGCAGTCTAAACGGACGAATGGCCAACATCTCTGTCTTTTCCCTTACCCCATTCCCCTTTGATACAGAACTGTCTCCCAACTTCGGGGAAGTCCGTCGTGAGGCGGCGATGGATGTCGCCCTGACGACCCCCGTAGCGGAGGGGGACCCATCGCCCGGCGATGGGGGAACCGTCGGGACAGGTTCCCGGGGGGGCCGGGGGGCTAAGGGCGATATCCTTCGCAAAGCCGAACAGAGGACATCCCTGGATTCGGGGAAACAGCTTTTATCAAGGAGGCCCCATTGCACTTGAAACAAGGAAACTCCGCGCTTCGTCGGGCGGCCGCCCTGCCGGTGTTCGCCGCGCTATGGCTGGCGATCGCGGCCGGTCCCGTTGGAGCCCAGGATCTCGCCAAGTACCATAATTACGCGGAGATGACGGCCGCTGTCCAGGGGCTGGCCGGGGCCCACAAGGCCCTGGCCCGCGTCTCGTCCATCGGCAAGACGCTCGGCGGCCGGGACATCTGGGTCCTGGAGATCGCCAACCCGGCGGGGGTCCCCGTCAAGGACAGGCCGGCCCTGCTCGTGGCCGCCACGTTCGAGGGCGACCACCTCGTCGGCGGGGAACTGGCCCTGGCCACGGCGGCCCATCTGCTCAAGAGCTACCCGGCCGACCCCGAGGTCAAGGACCGGCTCGACAACGCCGTCGTCTATGTCGTCCCGCGGGTCAACCCCGACGGCGCGGAAGCCATGTTCGCCCCCGTCAAGACCGGGCGGAGCACGAACGCCCGGCCGTTCGACGACGACAACGACGGGCGCCTCGACGAGGACGGCCCCGAGGACCTCAACAAGGACGGCTTCATCACCGTCATGCGGGTCAAGGCCGCCGGCGGCGAGTACATGATCGACCCGCAGGAGCCGCGGCTCATGAAGAGGGCCGACCCGAAGAAAGGGGAGGCCGGCGGATACAAGCTCTATTGGGAGGGGATCGACAACGACAAGGACGGGTTCATCAACGAAGACCCGCCGGGCGGCGTCGACCTCAACCGGAACTTCATGCACGCCTACCCTTATTACCAGGCCGACGCCGGGCCGCACATGGCCAGCGAGCGCGAGGCCCGGGCCCTGCTGGACTGGATCCTGACGCACCGCCACGTGGCCGCCGTGCTGACGTTCGGCCACAGCGACAACCTCATCGTCGCGCCGACGTCGGCCGGGCGCCTGGGCCCGGCCCGCGAGCTGGACCTTGTCCGGTTCGCCGATGCCTCGAACGACGGGGCCCGGAGCGTGGGCATGATCCAGACGGCGGCCGCTTTCGGGTTCGGGCGCAGGGGCATGGGCGAGTTTTCCTTCGAGATGCTCAGCCAATTGATGCAGGCGACGGCCGGGCCGGCGCAGGCCCAACCCGCCGGCCGTTTCCGGATGCCGGATCGACGTCCGGCGGCGACGGTCAACGCCGCCGATGTCGATTACTTCAAGGCCGCGAGCGACAAGTACATCGAACTGACGGGCATCCGGCAGCCCCTCTATGTCCGGGAACCGAAGGGCGCTTTCTTCGAGTACGGATACTATCAGTTCGGCATCCCGTCGTTCTCGACCCCAGGCTTCGGGACGGGTCCCGAAACACCGGCCCAGAAGAGGATGCCGGGCGCCGCCCCGGCCGCAGGAGAGGCCTCAGGCCGGCCGGCCGGCCAGGAGCCTAGGGGCGGGGAGACGATGTCCACGATGATGTCGGGCGGCGGGCAGGAGATCTTCCAGATGATGCAGTCCGGCCGCCGGACGGGGACCGCCGGCGCTGCCCCTGGCGAGGGCGCCGCGTCCATCCCGCCGGGGATCGACAGGCAGGTTCTCCGCTGGATGGACTCCGAAAAGATCGACGGCTTCGTCCCCTGGACGAAGTTCAACCATCCCGACCTCGGCGAGGTCGAGATCGGCGGCTTCAAGCCGTACGCGGCGGCCAACCCGCCGGTGGAGAAGATCGCCGCGCTGGGGGCGGCCCACGCCAAGTTCGCCGTCCATCTCGCGTCCCTTTTCCCCAGGGTCAGGATCGCCGCGACCGAGGTCCTGAACCACGGGGGCGGGCTCTTCCGCATCAAGGCCGAGATAGAGAACGCGGGGTTCTGGCCCACGGCCCTGGCCCACGGAGTGGCCTCCCGGTCGGTCAAGCCGACCATGGTCCAGCTCGGCGTCGAGCCCGGGGACGTCGTCTCGGGTCACGCCAAGACCGAGTTCTTCCAGGCCCTGGCCGGAAGCGGCGGCCGGGTCAAGTACGAATGGATCGTCCGCGGCAAGACGGGCCGGGTCGTGGAGCTCGTGGTGTCCTCCCAGAAGGGGGGGCGGGATTCGGCCCGGATCACCCTGAAGTAGGAGACGGAACATGAGATCGATAATCAATAGGGATCCCGCCATGAAGACAGCGACCCGGCTGTTCTCCGCGCTTCTCCTTGGGGCCGCGGCGCTCGTCCTCCTGTCGTCCTCCTCGCTCGGCCAAAAGGCCTCCGACCCGCCGTTCAAGGTCAGGCTCGACTTCAACCGCTGGCACGACGTGCCCGAGCTCTATGCGGACATGAACAGGCTCCAGGCCGCCTTCCCCAAGTTCCTCAAGCTCGAGTCCATCGGCAAGAGCCATAACGGGCTGGACATCATGCTCATGACCGTCAACAACCCGGCCACCGGGCCGGAGACGGGCAAGGCGGCCATGTACATCGAGGCCAACATCCACGGCAACGAGATCCAGGGCGGCGAGGTCTGTCTGTACACGATCTGGTACCTCATGGAGAACTACGGCCGCATCGCCGATGTCACCCGGCTTGTCGACGAGCGCGTCTTCTACATCATCCCCACGGTCAACCCCGACGGCCGCCAGTACTTCATGGAGGGGCCGGGCGGCAACGCCCGCACGGGCCACGTCCCGGTCGACGACGACAACGACGGCCTGTTCGACGAAGACCCGCCGGAGGACATCAACGGCAACGGCGTCATCGAGCAGATCCGGATGCACGTCCCGGGCCGCGGCACCCACCGGATAAGCCGCCTCGACCCGAACATCCTGGAGCCCGCGCCCTTCGGCGAGACGGGCGACTACATCCTCCTCGGCATGGAGGGCATCGACAACGACGGCGACGGCCTGGTCAACGAGGACGGGCCGGGAAGCTACGACCCCAACCGGAACTGGGCCAGCGACTGGCAGCCCAGCTACATCCAGGGCGGGGCCATGGACTACCCCTTCCAGCTCCCCGAGTCCCGGGCCGTCAACGACTTCCTGATGGCCCACCCGAACATCGCCGGCGTCCAGAGCTATCACAACAGCGGGGGCATGATCCTGCGCGGGCCGGGCGCCGAGGCCTCGGGCGAATACCCGATGCCCGACGCCCGGTTCTACGACGAGCTAGGCCGCAACGGCGAGCGCATCCTCCCGTACTACCGCTACCTCGTCATCTGGAGCGGCCTCTACACCGTCCACGGCGGCTTCATCGACTGGACCAACGACGGCCTGGGCATCATCTCGTTCTCCAACGAGCTGTGGAGCGGCGAGCAGTACTTCACGAGCCCGGCCCTGAAGGACCAGCAGAAGGACCCCTCGGGCCCGATCGCCCCGGCGGTCTCCCGTTATTTCTTCGACCGGCACCTCGAGTTCGGCGACCAGTTCGTCGAATGGACGCCCTTCGACCATCCCCAGTACGGGAAGGTCGAGATGGGCGGCGTCTGGAAGAAGTTCCAGGGCCGGATCCCGCCGCGGTTCATGAACGAGGAGCTCTGCCACCGCAACATGGCCTTCAGCCTGTACCAGGCCGACGAGATGCCGATGATCAGGATGGGCGGGACGTCGGTCGAGGCCGTCGGCGGCGGGGTCTTCCGGGTCTTCGTCGATATCACCAACCCTAAAACCGCGCCGACGATCATGGCCAAGGCCGCCCAAAACAACGTCGTCCGGCCCGACCTGCTAACCGTCGACGGCGGGAGCGTCGAGGTCATCGCCGCCGGCTTTATCGACAACAAGGAAGTCTACAAGGTCAAGCCGTCCGTGGCCCCGCTCATCGACCAGAAGGACCTCAAGCGCATCCTGGTCCGCAACGGCCACCCCGGAAAGACCACACGGACCATTATGTACCTCGTCAAGGGTTCGGGGGCCATGACCGTGAGCTACGACAGCGTCAAGGGAGGCAAGGCGAGCGCGACCGTCGCCCTGCGTTAGAACAGCCCGACGACCCGGCCGGTCTTGGGGTCGATGTCGACGTCGTAGAAGGCGGGGCGGGTCGGCAGTCCGGGCATGGTCCGCATGTCCCCGCAGAGGGGATAGAGGAACCCGGCGCCGACGCTGGCCTTGACGTCCCGGACCGGCAGCCGGAACCCGGTCGGGACACCCTTCCAGGCCGGGTTGTGGCTCAGGCTGAGGTGGGTCTTGGCCATGCAGACGGGGAACCGGTCGTAGCCGAGCTTGGTATAGAGAGCGATCTTGGCCTCGGCAGCCGGCGCGTAGTCGACGCCCGCGGCCCCGTACATCTCGACGGCGATCCTCTCGATCTTCTTCTTGATGTCCCACTCGAGCGGGTAAAGGAACCGGAAGTCCACGGGCTTTTCGCAGGCCGCGATGACGGCCTCGGCCAGGGCCACGGCCCCGGCTCCGCCCTCGGCCCAGTGGTCGGACATGACGGCGCCCTCGGCCCCGGCTTCAAGAGCCGCCTTGCGGACCATGGCGATCTCGGCCTCGGTGTCCGCCGAGAAGCGGTTGACGGCGACGACGGCCGGGACACCGTACTTGAGGGCGTTGCGGATGTGAGCGGCCAGGTTGGGCAGGCCCTGGGCCAGGAGGCCGAGGTTCTCCTTCGCGTATTCGTCGGGGAGAGCCCGCCCGGCGACGACCTTGGGGCCGCCGCCGTGCATCTTCAGGGCCCGGACGGTGGCCACGATGACGACGCAGTTCGGCCGCAGGCCGCTCGCCCGGCACTTGATGTTCATGAACTTCTCCATGCCGCACTCGGCCCCGAAGCCCGACTCGGTGACGACGTAACCGTCAGGACCGACGAGGCGGAGGGCGATCTGATCGGCGATGACCGAGGAGTTGCCGTGGGCGATGTTGGCGAAGGGGCCGGCATGGACGAGGGCCGGGGTGTTCTCGAGGGTCTGCATGAGGTTGGGCATCAGGGCGTCCTTCATCAGGACGGCCAGCGCGCCGGCGACGCCGAGATCCTCGGCGGTGACCGGCTCCCCGGCCCGGTTCATGCCGATGACGATGCTTCCGAGCCGCTCGCGCATGTCCTCGAGGCCCGTGGTCAGAGCCAGGATGGCCATGATCTCGGAGGCGACGGAGATGTCGAAGCCCGTCTCGCGCTTAAGGCCGAGTTCCTCGGGGCCGAGGCCGATCCAGACGCGGCGCAGGAAACGGTCGTTGACGTCGATGACCCGGTTCCAAGTGATCGTGTCGGGGTCGATGTCCAGCCGGAAGATCCGCCGCTTGTCCTCCAGCGTCAGCTCCTCCGGGCCGGTCTTGTCGATGCCCAGCTTGCGGAGGCGGCGGCGCACGGTCGGGGACAGGCACCGCTTTCCCGCCTTGTCGGCCGGGCAGAAGCCCTTGAACAGCTTCTCGTCCTCCTGGTAGAGCTCGTGGAGGATGCGGGCGTCGATGGCCGCGGCCAGCAGGTCGTGGGCCACGGTGACGGCGTGGATGTCGCCGGTCAGGTGGAGGTTGAAGTCCTCCATGGGCACGATCTGGGAGTAGCCGCCGCCGGCGGCCCCGCCCTTGATGCCGAAGGTCGGGCCCATGCTGGGTTGGCGGACGACGGTGACGACCTTTTTCCCGAGGTGGGCCCCGAGCGCCTGGCAAAGGCCGACGGTCGTCGTCGTCTTGCCTTCGCCGAGCGGCGTGGGGGTGATGGCGGCCACGTCCACGTAGCGCCCCAGAGGCGCGTCCTTGAGGCGGTCGAGGACGTCGAGATGGACCTTGGCCTTGTGGCGGCCGTAAAGGTCGAGGTCGTCCTCGCCGAGGCCCAGGGCTTCGGCGACGCGGACGATGGGCTGCAGCTCGGCGGACTGGGCGATCTCGATGTCGGACGGGACGGGCTTCCG